>CBIMKN010000057.1:0-5318 GCA_966244515.1 uncultured bacterium | reverse complement strand
TGCAGTGAGGAACTTGAGCGCAGTGTGCCTCTGGTATGCAGAACTCTTCGGCGGCTATCACCTTGTGATCTATGCGCTCAACGACGCACCGACGCCGTACGGACTCGCGGTGACAGTGGGGGCTGTGATCTCGTCATTCGTATTCCCGCCACTCCTATTGAAAGTGAAGGGCGGCTTTGTGCACAGCTATGTACTGCACCTATCTTTTTATATTCTCGCTGCGCTCGTGCTGCATACCTGGCCCCCGCCGGGATACAGCGCCTAGGGAGGACTAGTCGATGATGAAATTCGCGCGCACGGTCACCATCACGTCCTTGTTCTTGCTCTGCGTGTCGTATGAACCATAGTCGCTGATGTCCACGCCTCCTTGTGGCAGGACCTGCACGACACCGCCGGTCGCGGACTTTAGAGCGCCGACCGATCGTCCTGTCTCTTTTGCGATCGCCTCGGCGCGCGCCCGGGCGTCTTTGATCGCATCGGAGAGAAGCTTCACGCGCATGTCGGGAAGTTTCTGGTATGTGAGTTCTACGCCGCCCGTCGTCACATCGTACGATGCGCCGGTGAGGGGCGATATGTTGCCGGCGAGCTTGGCGACCGCATCGATATCCTCGCTGCGCACGATGACCTGTCTCGAGACAGTGTAGCCAGTAAGGATCGGTTCAGAGCGCTCAGGGTAGCTGTAATTTTGGCGGACATTCGGTGCAGGCGTTTCCATTTCTTCAAAGCCCTGCTTCTTCAGGTATGCGACGATGCTGGCGGTCGCTCTCTCGAGGCGATCGAATCCTATTTGCTGATTGTCGACGGGCGTGCGCGCCTCAAGATTGATGGTCCATTTCGCATAATCTGCGACGACCGCTTCTTTTGCGGAACCGGTGACCTCGATCGTATTGGATGCTGTCTTTATCTTATACGCCGAGTATGCGCCCAGTGCGGCTGCAAGGACAAAGCCGATCCCGAGAAGCGTGGCGGCTGCTACGAGCGGCTGCTTGTAATCTATGAGGCCTTTGATGTACATACTCCAACGGTAGCAGAAAGCCGCGCGCTGTCGATGTGGAAATTGCGCAGCACTTTTATTGCGTTGCTGTCTGACGTATACTCTCCTTTCGTAGGAGGGTTCGCATAGTGGTCTAGTGCACACGCTTGGAAAGCGTGCGTGTCGAAAGGCACCGAGGGTTCGAATCCCTCACCCTCCGCCCTGTAGAATGAGTACAATACACATTCGCCTTCTATGAACGGGAAATCATTGCACATTCTTTCGACATCATCGACACTCCTCGGCTTTGTGTTTTTTGTTCTCGTGTCGGTCAAGAGCCTGGGTCTTCCCGAGGGTAGCTTCATAGACAAAGCGGTTGCACTTATTATCCTCATCTTTGCGGCAAGCAGCTTTCTTTCCTTCATCTCGATCAGATCAACAGAAGCGAGAACTTCTGCGAAATACGAAACCGTGGCTGACTACGCATTTCTCGCTGGCCTCGCGCTCATGACAATTGTTGCGATGCTTCTCGCTACGGATATCCTATTTTTCGTGCGCTGAGCACGTATCGACGAGAAAAAATAAAGGCGGCCGATTCGGCCGCCTTTGCGCTCCCCTTGTGAGAGCGGTGCTTTTACTTCATCCACGCAGGACGATGCTTCCACGTGCGGTGACTTCCGTCGTTGCCGACATTGCCACCATGAACCATTCCTCCGCCGTGTCCCTGCTTCTTGCGCATGGAGCGAAGTGCCTTTGTCCTGGTGTCCTCGTCAGGCCCCTCGAAGTTCGCGTACTTTTCGTAGCGATCATCCCCGCTCGATTCCGTCATTCCGTCCCTCGTGAAAAGATAAGGCTGCACTGCGCAGCCTTATATATAGTATCACGGCATCAGGGCCGTGTCAATGGCGCTACCGCCGACGCCCCGGACGCGGAGGGTCATCGAATTTCAATTCGACGAAATTACCTTTTTCCTCCTCCGCTTCCGCGATTTCGTGCGGCTTCATCTCTTTGAGCGCGAGAACATTTTCGGCATGCGCAACTTGTCTCTGCGCATTGCGAGCGGCTTGATTGATCGCGGTGCGGCAGACCATCATCACCTCCCTGAATCAGGACCTCGCCTCTTTGCACTCTAGCTTAAACGCGCATGCCGACAAGCGCGGCGATACGATCCTCGACAGGCGGATGCGTCGCAAATATCTTGCGCATGAATTTTCCGGCACCTTGCGCGCCGAAGGGGTTCGATATGTAGAGGTGCGCTGTGGCGCTCGTCGCATGGCGAAGCGGCGCATCGTACGATGAGATCTTCTTGAGCGCGCTCGCGAGACCGTCGGGATAGCGCGTCAGGAGCGCGCCGGAGGCATCGGCGAGGAATTCCCTCTTGCGGGAGATCGCGAGGTGAATGAGCTGCGCCGCGATCGGCGCGAGGATGATCCCGACGACGCCGATGATCGCGACGATCGGGTGCACATTGCGGTCTCTGTCGCCGTTGCCGCCGAACATGCTTACACGCAGGAACATGTCCGCGAGCACGGAGAGGAATCCTGCAAGCACGACAGCGACAGTCATCACGAGAATGTCTCTGTTGCCTATATGCGAGAGCTCGTGCGCAATGACCCCTTCGAGCTCTGACCTGTCGAGCCGCTCGAGGAGGCCCGTCGTCACCGCAACGACTGAGTGCTTGGGATCACGTCCAGCAGCAAAGGCATTTGGAGCGGGATCTTCAATTATATAGACGCGCGGCTTCGGAAGCCCTGCCGTTATCGAGAGATTCTCCACGATGCGATGCAACTCGAGAAATTGCACTGGGTCTGCCTCTTTTGCGTGTGCGGATGCGAGCGCCACCTTGTCCGAGAACCAGTACGCGGTGACGTTCATCACGAGCGAAAATGCGACGGCCACATAGAGAAAGAGCGGCTCGCCGAAGTAGTACGAGACGAACCACCCGACAGCCATAACGAGCGCAAAGAAGCCGATCATGAGCGCCCACGTCTTTGCGACGTTCCTGCTTTGATGCGTGTAGAGTGATGCCATAGAGAAAAACTTGAGGTCAGCGTACCGCCGACCGAAGAAAGGTCAACTTAGTTGAAGGAGACCTTCACGGGGTTGCGCGCAGCCTCCTCGCCTTCACCGAGCTCGAAGAATTCGCGTGTCTTGAAGCCGAACATCTTGCCGATCATATTCGTCGGGAACTGCTCAAGCGCATTCTGCAGCTCGATGACGACACTGTTGTAGAAGCGGCGCGCAGCCTGGATCTTGTTCTCAGTGTCAGAGAGCTCACGCTGGAGCTCGACGAAATTCGAATTCGCTTTGAGGTCCGGATACGCTTCGGAGACCGCAAAGAGCGACTTGAGTGCATCGGTGAGCATATTCTCGGCTGCCGCATGCTCCGCTACCGTGTGCGCGCCCATGGCTTTGGTGCGAGCTTCCGTGACTTTCTGAAGCGTACCGGCTTCATGCGAGGCATAGCCCTTCACCGTCTCGACGAGATTCGGGATGAGGTCGTAGCGTCTCTTCAACTGTACGTCGATATCTGACCACGCTTCTTCCGTGCGGTTCGTCAGGGTCACGAAGCGGTTGTACGCCCAGATCAAAAAGAGTCCGATAACGACTACTGCACCTATCAATATATAGAGTCCTGTCATGCAGCTATTATACCACACTCATGAGTCGTCGCTCACCTATTGTACCGGCACCCGCACCTCCCCCGTAGCTGTACCTGTCTGCCCCGCGCACGAGATGCTGAAGACAGTGGTCTCGCTCAGCGCTGGCGTGGTAGTGCTGCCGCCCGGTGTTGTCGTGGCCGCAAAATCGAGTTTGTCCGCCTTGATCACGCAGCGCTCAGTGCGAACGCTGGCCCACGTGAGCGTCGCTTTTTCGCCAGCGCGGACGAGGGCAGGATTTGCCACGATGGCGACCGACGGTTTAGCAAGCGTAGGAGGCGTACCTGTCGAAGGCTGTGTCGGCGGAGTCTGCGGCGGCTGTTGTGTCGGCGGAGTTTGCTGCTGATTTTGCTGACCGCGAGCGAGCGATTGCATCATGCCTCCTAGGAAATTGCTGAACAGTCCGCCAATGCCGCCCCTGCCGTATTGCGAGATGCCCGTATTGAATCCACCGCTCGGCATAGAGCCGCTTCCGTTGTAACAGTCGGATGGGACTGGCGTCCCCGCCGGTACGTTGTGGACGATGACAGGGTTGATTGCCTTGATGCAATAGTAGTCTTGACTCAATACTTTCCCGGCGAGCGCCCCAGACTGAGGAGTGTCTGCCCACGTAGGTTGCCGCGGCGTTTTTTGTTCAGGCTGTTGCTCTGATTTGCGCGGATCAGGCTTTGGTATCGGCGTGGGGCCGTCTTGCTTCGAAGGCTCTTGCTTTGCAGGTTCCTGCCTGGAGGGTTCCTGTTTCGCTGGCTCTTCACGAGCTGGTTCTTGTTGCGGCGTGACCGGCGCATCTTTCTGAGGCTCTGCCGCCCGCGGCTCTGGTTGGGCGGGACCATCTGAGATCGAGGGCGTAACAGGCTGCTCGGCTGCCGGCTCAGCAGTGTTCTTACCTGTCCACCAATCTGAGAACTTCTGCCAAGTCGACCTCGTATCTGTTTGCGGCTGCACGATCGTGTCTTCTGGAGTCGGGGCTTGAGCTACCGGCGGCGCAGGCTGATCGGGATTCGCCACGTCCGGACGAATAGCGTCGTTGCTCGGATACTCGATAGCCATAGCATCTGGTTCCTGTTGCGGTACCGGCGCGGGGCCATCCGAGAGCCCCGGTGATTCCACCGGCGCAGTGGGTGCGAATAGATTGTTCCATCCTGTTTTGATCTTCTCCCATGTCGAAGGTTCTGCGTCGAGAATAGACTGGCGAATGTCTCGCGTGATCTCTTTGCCCGATGGCTGCGTGAGGTCGGGTACGGGGATCTGCGAATCGATGTAATTCTACACATCCTTTCGAAGCGGATCATTGCTCGGGTACTCTATCGCGAGATCACTTGTAGAAGTGTCGGGTTCCGCTCGCTCCGGCGCGAGACCCGCCATAGTGCCAGGCTCGGAGCCTGTGAGATTTGACCCGGAGAACCATCCGCGCGGGTCGTACCATGAATATTTCTGCTCCGCTTCCAGCGACGGAACCTGCGACGCTTCTTCGCCAAATGATGCGGCGACGCGCTGGTTCTCAAGATCGGCGTTTTGCCCCGCAGAGATCGCGACACTCCCCTCCCAACCAGCCGCCACGTCTTTCCACCACGCATCCTCAGCAGTCCGATTCTGCGAAGCAGATATGGCGGCATTGCCCTCCCATCCGCTCGCGAAGGCATTCCAATCGACAGCCGGTTCCGGTGAGAACGGTCTCCACTGTT
>CBIMKN010000056.1:0-5346 GCA_966244515.1 uncultured bacterium | reverse complement strand
CAAGGATGTGGGCCTCATCTACGGCCAGACGCGCACCTTCCTCTTCCACATGCTGGCGCTGGTGATCGTCTCCGTCTTCTCCTTCGTGGGCTCGTACCTGCTCTACAAGCTGGTGGACCGCATCGTCCCCCTGCGCGTCACCGCGAAGCACCTGCTCGGCATGGAGAAAGCCGTCATTACCGCAGGTGGCGTCGATATCCGCGAGATCGACTTCAAGACCATGCGCTCAGAAAAGTGCGAGAATCTGTTCCTTGTCGGTGACGTGCTCGACATCGACAGACCTTCCGGCGGCTACAGCTTGCAGCTGTGCTGGACGAGCGGACACGTGGCCGGAAACGCCGCAGCAGAATTTACGCGAGCGGTATCTCAGTGAAGACATTCTCACTGCCCGCAGCACCGGAGGAAAAATCTCCCCACCTCACCCATTTGGGCTGCACCCAGATCATGACCACTTCGGACGGGTCCAACTTGGTGATCGGCGCGTAGTAACGGCTATTAGACGTCAGCACCTGTACGAGATCTGATATGTGCGCCTTCTTCTCATCTTCGTGGCGTATCTCCGACGCTACTCCTTCGATCTGCAGTGACTGCGGCACATCGAGTGTCCCCACGGTGAACGCGACGGCTGGGTTCGACTGAATCGCCTGATACTTGCGACTTGAGAACAGCGTGAGGAAATAGATATTGAAATTCTCGTCGGCGACGTAGTACACAGCCGACGCGTGCGGTTTGCCATCGCTTGAGACAGTCGCGAGAATGCCAGCCTTGTGCGATTTCAAGAACGCGAGTGCCTCGGATTTCATTGCCTCCATACTTTATTCTGTCGTCACGCCGTCGAAGTGCTCTTCACTTGCTTCTGCATCTGCCTTTGTTGCGTGGACAGTGCCGTCCTTGTGGTTTGGCGGCGAATAGACAGTGTAGAGCTTCATGTCGCTCGTGGCAGACGTGTTCACGATATTGTGTTCAGCGCCTGCTGGCACGACTATCGCGAATCCATCGCGAATCTCGTGCTCGACTCCGTCCAGGATCGCCTTTCCCTCCCCTGCCTCGCAGCGTATGAACTGATCAAGCCCGTGCACCTCCTTACCGATATCTTCGCCTGGCTTCAAACTCATCACCACGAGCTGCGAATTGTGCGCCGTGTAGAGCACTGTGCGGAAATTCGTATTCTCCAGTGATGCCTTCTCGATATTAGTCACGTAACCTTTCATGCAAAACGATCTAGACTACTAATTCGCCTCTTCGTCGAATTCACCGACGCCATCTATCTGACCGATCTTATGCGAGGCCATTGCACGCACATTCTTTACGCTGAAGTAGAGCGCAGCCATCATGAGGATCGAAATAAATTCCATGAATGCAAAGAAGGAGAAGAAATCTTGATCGTATGCCTGTATCGCGATGTACTGCGATATCACCACACCAAGCCCCGATGCGATCGCGTTGGCGATGAGGACGGAGCGACCATGCGGATTCGTGAGACCTGCCAGTACGAGAAGTGCGACGATGATCGGGGCTCCGAGCACGATTCCCGATTGGAGCTCCCCGCTCAGCGGGATCGCAACGCCAGTGAGGATCGCCGCGGCAACAAAGAGAATGCGCACGGCGTCGCCGTAGTAATGGCGCACCGTGCCGAAAGGGTGCTGCTGCATCGAATTTCCCGCCCTATTGTACGGAGAAATCATATGTAAATTGTATCAGACCCTTCGCGGGCGGGCACGTCCCCGCGCGAGCGCAAGCTTGCGCTCGCGCGGCCATTTCTTGATCTCTGCCTCCCGCTTCAGCGCGGCGCTGCGCGATGATTGTTCTTCGCTGTAGATCATTCGTCGCGCACCCTTTGCCCTCGTGAAGCGACTCGCCGTGCCGTCCTTGTGCTGCTTCAGCCGCCTCTGTATGTCGGTCGTGATGCCTGTGTAGATGCTTTTGTCGGCGCACTCCAACAAATACACGAAATACATGCCGCAATAGTACCAATCGGAATGCGCGTCACGCGTGAGCTTGACAGAATATATCAATGTGATATTCTTTACCTATCAAACCGGGGCCTGATCCAGAGAAGTACGGATCGAGCTTCAACTCCCAGTCTCCTGTCTTGATGCAATTACAAAACGAATTTTTCTCATTGCCATGCAAGAAGGAACTATTGCCCGTCTCACTGACAAAGGTTTCGGGTTCATCACGGTCGACGGTCGCGAAAAAGATCTCTTTTTCCACTCCAACGAGCTCTTGAACGTAAAGTTCGACGAGCTTCGCGAAGGCGACAAGGTCAGCTTTGAAGTAGGTGAAAGTCCGAAAGGACCGAACGCCGTCAAGGTGAGCCGCGTCTAAACCTCCTAGGTTTGAGCAAAGCGCCCGTCAGCCAATTGGCTGAAGGGCGCTTTTGCATTATGCGGGCAGTCTCTGCAGTAGCGTGTCGATCCCCTTTTTCATTTCTTTCGTGATCGCGGGATCGTTGAGGATATCGTCGATCGTCTGACGTAGCTTTTCGTCGATAGCGCGATCATTGTCGAAAAGGTATGACGGGAATTCGTGGAACCGTTCGAAATATTCCATGAATGAGCGTTTGCGGACGCTGGCGCTCTCATGTGTCGCTTCGGATTTCATTTGCTCAAAATCGAATTTCCGCAGCGTCGGTTTTTCTTCTGCCGCACGCCGTTTCATGCCCCTATTGTACGCTATATCGAATTCGAAAAGTAACCAGACCTCGATTCGCGCTGTAGCGCAATTTTTATTGCCCGTCTAGGGTTGGAATAGTGGTCGGTTACGCCCTGGCTGACGGAATAGCTACATTGTACACTAACGACCCGACGCGTCTCGAGCGCTACTTGAAAGTGAGCGTCTGGGCCTTTTTGCGTGATAATTCAGCAAAGATGCCGGTACCTTTTGTGGCATTGATAGGGTTCAAAATTTCGAGCGAATACGTTTCCTGGAATTTTTTTACGGCACTTAATGTTCTTTCTGAAAAAACATTCGTTTCTTTCCCCTCAGACCCAGGGCCGGTATCAGCTAGAGTGAAGCCCAGGCAATTCATGAGCTTCTGGAGCGCGCGCACATCTTCTCCTATCACACCAAGACGGAGCGTGCGCATAAACGGATAGGAGGAGCATGTTCGCGGAAACATCTGTTGTGCCTCTTTTATATTAAGCGAGCTGCACCCACCGCCTGGAAGTGAGATATTCCAACCAGGAGCCATGGGGCCAGAGCACCAAGGGAGGCTCCCATCACTAGTATTAGCAGAAGACGATGGAGAAGATGTGCAAGCGCTTGTTGTGAAGGTGGTATCCGAGCCATAACTCGTGCCAAACGTGTTCGTTGCATAGGCCGCATAGTGATACGTCGTGCCACAGGTAAGACTGGTGATGGATGCGGTAAAACCGCCGGCGCCGAATGTGCCGGATTCTGTGGTCGTCGCTCCGTACGAAGTATCCGCTCCGTACACGAAACCGCGCGCGGTACTGCTCGCGGTACCTTCTGAGGTTATGGTGCCGTTGCCGGTGACACTCGTGGCAGATACCGAAGATGCATCTTGTGTCGTAACGGTAGGGACTGTCGCGCCCGTGATGACTCGTGCAGTACTGCCACCAACCGCAACGAACCTGTTATTTCCATACGTAATGCCTAACCACCCACTGCCCGAGACCGTATCCTGTATACTCCACGTGATTCCGTCGGAGGAGACAATTACCTTGCCTACAGTATTGGAGGGAACCGCAACAAACGTATCGCCTCCGTACGTAACCCCAACCAGCCCCGCGCTAAACCCGCTGGGGAATGATCTACTCGTCCATGAGGAGCCATTTGGAGAGGTGTCGATGGCCATGTTCCCCGCTACGGCCACGAATACTCCATTGCCGTACGTGAGACTTCTCCACGCGTAATTGCCGTCCATCGTATGCAGATTCCAAGTGGCACCATCGGCGGAAGTCATCGCTCTATCACGATCATTGACCGCAACGAATGTGCCGTTGCCATACGTGACTGCTTTCCATGTCGTAGCACTAACCAAGTGCGGTGACCACGTAACGCCGTCCGTCGAGGACATGGCCCTGTTCGTGCCAGTATCGGCAACCGCCACAAACGTGCCGTTGCCGAAGGTAACGGATTCCCATGAGTTATCCTCGGCCGGCGTCTGTGCCGTCCACGTTTCGCCGTCGGGGGAGGTCATCACCTTGGTAGTGCCACCATTGGCGACCGCCACGAACGTGCCGTTGCCGTAGGCAATCGACTTCCACGTACTGTCTGTTGTACCGTCTGGGGCCGATCGAGCGGTCCACGTAACGCCGTCGGGAGAGGTCATGACCCGATTGGTGCCATTGGAGGAGACCGCAACAAAGATACCCTCGCCGTATACGATAGACTGCCACGTATTATCTTCTGCCGCGGTTTGTGCGGACCAGGTAATCGTTGCTGCGTGCACATAATTTGCAGACAAAAGGCTGATTGAGAGGAATACTATAAATACCACTCTTCCGACATGTGTTGTGCGCACTATATTCATGACTCAAAAATTATTTAATCCGCAATAATTCTTGCGCTTTCTTGCGGGAATACTCTGCAAAGATACCAGTGCCCTTCGTAGCACCAATCTGAGCAAGAATGTCGGGCGCATATTTTTCCTGAAATTTAATTACTGCTCCATGGGTCCTACCCACAAACATGTTAGTCTCTTCTCCTGGAGCTCCGGGACCACTCTCGGCGAGCTTAAATCCGAGGCAGTTCATGAGCTTCTGTAGGGCGCGAACGTCTTCCCCCGACATGCCGAAACGGAGTGTACGAGCAAAAGTGTACGCGGGACAAGTTGACTGAGTGACCTGTTGGACAGGCTCCGCAAGGACCAGTGTTCCGCAGCCGCCATCCGACAAACTTGAGACCCATCCCGGTGCAGATGGGCCCGAACACCAAGGTAATGCTCCGCCGCCCGAGCTAGAGCCATTCGAGGCAGATGACAAAGAAGAGCCGAACAAACCAAAAATTGAGAAATTCGGTGTTGTACACGTAATCGTATTTGTCCCAGTATTTACCGAACAGTCATCGAGCGCCTCCCATGCATCGTCGTGATAGTGGTAGAGCCAAAAAGTCGATTCGTCCAGCCCTGACACATCCGCATCGGTATAGGTGTAGGTAATGGTGACCGGGTGGTCAAAGGAATCGAGGATTGTGTTGCCGTCGATGATCGCCTTCACATCGAAAACAACACTGCTCACCGCGTTTGGCACGCTTGCGGGAGTACCGAGCTCTTCAATGACTGGAGTCTTTCCAATCGCTTGTACTTGGATAACAACCGAAGATGAGGTTGCTGTCGCGTTTGCCGGAAGACTGACCGTGAAAGTCTTTCCACTATCCGTG
>CBIMKN010000055.1:0-5456 GCA_966244515.1 uncultured bacterium | reverse complement strand
CGGAAGCAGCACGTTGTCTATGACATAGACGGTGCCGTTGGATCCGTTGTACTGAGCGACGATGATAGCGCTATTGACCATCGGTATGCCGTTCTCGCCGTAGGTGAAGTTGAGAGTATCACCGGAGAGCGCCTGCATCTGGCCCGAGACCTGCGCGTCGACATCGATCGCCTGTCCGGAGATCACGTGGTACTGGACGAGGCGCTTCTTCTCAGCAGCGCTGAGACCCGTGATCGTACCGCGCGGCAGCTGACTGATCGCGCCGTCCGTCGGCACGAAGATTGTGTACTTGCTCACAGAGCGCGGATTGATCGTGGCGCTCACGCCGGTCGAGACGAAGAGCGACTTGAATTGTGACGAACCCTGGAGCGACGCGACGATAGAAGCGACGTCCTGCTTCGAGGTTGAGACTGTCGGCCCCCCCGCCCCTGTACTTGTAGTGCCGCTATTCTGAGTTGATGTCGCAACAGTGTCGGCACGCTTCTGAGCGAGTCCAATCCAGGTACTAAGTGGTAGCCCTGAAGAGACCCACCAATACATGAGTGCGCCTACTACGATGATAATGACTGCTCCGACCCAAAAGGTCCTATTGTTCTGCATGGTATGTGCCTATTTGCTAAGCCTGCCCGGGACTAGGCCGGACAGTAGTATTGACGCACCAAGACCAGGAAGATTTCATGAAGATAATGAGGACCACGATCGTATTAGCTGAGCAACCTTCTGCTCTTCTCCCCTAAAGCCATGGTCCGCCTTCGGCACGATGTGCACTTCGCCTTCGTATATACGTTCGAGGAACCAGCCATAGAGTTCTTCCGCGGGCCGATCGGCGTACTCATCGTTCTCTGCAAGGACGGCGAGCATGGGGATTTTCACGCGCGAAAGCCCGACGGCGCGCCGATGCGATTGCCAGTACGGAAATTGCTCCTCGGGACCTGCTCCACTGTAGAGACTGATGAATCGCTGCGCATCCGCAAGAAGAGCATGGCTCCAGACAGACTCGGGCAGCAATTCGTGCGACCGTTTCGCCCTTACGAGTGAACGTGCGACTTTCATTGCTCGATCTATTGTCTTCTGCCCGTCTATCATCACCGTCGCTGCGTAGTCGCTTATGGGCGCGAGCAGCACGATGCCCCGCACTCCGATTTTGCGGCGCGACGCCCAGTACGCAGCTTTTTGGCACCCTGTAGAGTGGCCGACGAGAAAAATCTGTTTTGCTCCGGCTTTTTTTGCATATGCGATGGCGCCATCTATGTCATCTACGCAGTCAGTGAATTTCTCGTGCGCAGACCCCCCTCGTATGCGCTTACCGGTGACGGTGCGCACCTTCGAAACCTGGTCGTGCCCCCGATTGTTAAACATGAGGACTGCAGAATTTCGGTCCGTCAACAATGTTGCAATGTCGTGTTTGCTGAACACTGTGCTCGATAGCCCATGCAACCAGACATAGACGGTCTTCGCTTTCGTCGGTCCGAACCACAGACCATTGAGAAGGACCCCTTTCGGGGTCTGTATCTCAAGCACATGCGCGGCTCTCATGTGCAAAGTATAGGACTATTACTTCTTGATTGCGAGCCTTGCGAGCTGCGGAAGGGGTCGGGGAACCGCTCACGGTTCCCCGCGGAGGAGAGCAGGTCGTAGACCGTTGAGAACCGTGGGTTCTCAAAATTTAGAAATGTTATTTCTTAATTGCGAGCGCCTGCTCGTCTGCACTCTCGAGCACGCCCATGGCGAGCCTGAGACCCTGCTGAGTCTTAGGAATATCTTTAATTTCGATCTTGCCGACGACACGGATCTCAACCTGCTTACAAACACCAAGTGCGACAGCGGGATTGACGTAGCGGCCGTTGGCGCGGATCGTCTTCTCATTCGGGAGCAGGATGTCGATCTGATTGCGCTTTCTGGGGTGCATGGAGTCGGCAATGACGCGAAGACCAAGGTGCTCCTCTACTACAGAGAGGCCACAATTCGGGTTCTTGGGGTCATTGTGTGCGATCACCTCGATGACCGTGCCGAATGGGAGATCTTCCTTCAGGTCTACGGAACGTGCCGCCACAACTTCCGGATTGGAATAGGCACCGCTTGCGGTCGTGAAGGGATCCCCGTCGGTCTGCTCAGGAACGGCATTGTAGCCCGTCATGGAGACGGTGTACGTCGGGTAATCCGGTACCACAGGAGCCGTACTAGTGGCTCCCAGGCCCATATTCGACAAAAGAAACAGGCCACCAATGGCCGTTGTGAGTATTCCTGTCATGCGCTGCTAGGGATAACCTAACGTTGTTATCCTAGCACGAAACCTATTGACAGTCAAGTGCTAAACGTGGCCTAATGAGACTCTCATGAAAGCCCGGTGGCTCAACAGAGCCACATTCCAGCGCTATGTAGCGGCACGCTAGCGCCCTACGTCCCCTCCTGCCACGATGCCAGGTACTTTTTCTGGTCATCCGTGAGTGTGTCGAGCTCCATTCCCATGCTCTCCAGCTTAAGGGATGCGATCATCTGCTCGGTTTCTGCCGGTATGTCATAGACGCCGGGCTGGAGTGGGGTCTTCTGGGAGGCCATCCAAGCGCTTCCGAGGGCCTGGGTCGCGAAACTCATGTCCATCACCGACGCAGGATGCCCTTCCGCCGCCGCCAAATTGACGAGCCTGCCCTCGGCGAGCACGCGGATGCGTTTGCCATCCACCACGTATTCCTGCACATTCTGACGCACCTGCTGAGGCGCGCCGGTCGAAATGCGCTCGAGGTCTTTGAGATTGATCTCCACATCGAAGTGGCCCGAATTACTCACCATGGCACCATCTTTCATGACGCGGAAGTGCTTCTCGGTGAGGACGTTGATGTTGCCGGTGACAGTACAGAAGATATCGCCTACCTGTGCTGCCTTATCCATGGTCGTCACGTGGAATCCATCCATCACTGCCTCAATGGCTTTTATGGGATCTATCTCCGTGACGACGACGTTGGCACCCATACCTTTCGCGCGCATCGCAAGACCCTTGCCGCACCACCCATACCCCGCGACGACAAATGTCTTACCGGCCAAGAGTACGTCCGTCGCGCGGATAATGCCGTCGATCGTACTCTGACCAGTGCCGTACCTGTTGTCGAAGAGGTTCTTGGTCTTTGCGTCGTTAACCGCGACGATAGGCATCTTGAGCGCGCCGTCTTTGTGCATCGCGCGCAGACGAATCACGCCCGTGGTCGTCTCTTCTGTACCGCCAAGCATGTCTTTGAGCAGCTCGGGATGCTTCTGGTGAATGGTCGAGACGAGATCCGCCCCGTCGTCCATCGTGAGGACCGGCTTCTGTGCGATCAGTGCCTCGATGTGCTGAAAGAACGTCTCCGTGCTCTCCCCTTTGATCGCGAAGGTTGGGATCTCGTATTCTTTCACGAGCGCGGCGGCCACATCGTCTTGCGTGGAAAGCGGATTAGAGGCAGAAAGAAACACTTTCGCGCCGCCGGCCTTGAGGACGCGCACAAGATTCGCCGTCTCCGCGGTCACGTGTAAGACCGCTGCGAGGACCTTTCCGGCAAAAGGCTGTTCTTTCTCGAATCGCTCACGCACGGCCCGAAGGACCGGCATGTCGCGCTCGGCCCATTCGATCCGCCTCTTGCCTTCAGCGGCAAGATTGATGTCTTTGATGTCGTATTCCATGAGTGCCTAGAATACCACGGCTATACACGCATGAGGCCATGGCCTATCTAATGACGAACGAATCGATCGATATACCGATATCGGAATACATTGAGTACGTGAAATCGGCGACGTATGCATTGTGACCATCCTCGTACTCGACAGTGCCGCGGCCATCACCCACCGCAATATCGGTCACGAAATATTTCCCGCCCAGCACTTCCTTTACGGGCGACAGCTCCGAAATGTGCTGTCTGACGTAAGTCTCGACCGATACAGAAGTCCTATCGGGATACGTACCGATGGTCGTAGACACGTCAGTGCCGATGGAAAAGACGTACGCAATCGCGATGATCGCAACAAAAAAGACGAGACTGAGTGCCCACGTGCGCATGCAGTGATTATATCGCAATGCAGAAAGCCGGCGTAGTGCCGGCTTTCTGCTGCTAGTGAATTCGCCGGAAATCCGCTACCTGAAATACTTTTGGCCCACACGTCGAGACTCGCCGTCGCTCGCCTCGCGCGCAGGCCCCGCCTCGGCATCGCATCAGCTGATGCGATATGCCTGCGGCCGTCACAAATGCACAAAGACCTGCAGCAGTGCAGGTCTTTATGTCTTTTGTGACCCCACGGGGAATCGAACCCCGCTTTCGACCGTGAGAGGGTCGCGTCCTAGCCGATAGACGATGGGGCCAGTCGCGCACATACTACCAACTTTCGTCGGTTTTTCCACCTGTTATTCCCATACTCTCACATTCTTAAGAACGTGAGAATGTTCCGATAAAGTCGGAAAAAAGCCTGCCGTACGGCGTAAGGTGATGCTCCACTTCCCTGCCTCTATATCGCTTCTCTATCAGCCCCGAGAGCTGTAGCCGCCGCGTATGTTCTGCGATAGTTTTCATGTTCCCTCTTACCCGCTCCGCGATCTGCTCGAGCGAGATTCCGGGCTCCTTTGCAACCAGGACCAGTATTTGTATGCGCCGATGGTTGGACACTCCCTTGAAGTGCCGCTCCATTTTCCTCGGTCCTTTCATTTTGCTTTCCGCCATACTCCGACATTCTTAAGAATATCAGAATGTTTCTCTTATCGTGCCGCGTCTGTGTATACTCTATTGCGACTTTACGAGTTTGAATCGAGGCTCGCCGTTCTCAAGCGCCCCAAAGAAAAGCGCTTCGGGTCTGTACCAGAAGCCATGATCGTGGGGCCACAAGTGTTCGTAGAGCACACCCACTTCTCCTGTTTCGCTGTGCCGTACACCTCGTTGAACCAAGCGATACACACCGCCCTTGTAGTGCTGGTAGATCTCTCCAGGTGCCGCGAGCGCCTCTTCTTTTGTCGGGTACAACGGTGATTCCATGATCAGCGATTACTCCACTCATCTTCCATGCGCACCAAAAACTCCCTGGCCCGATCCGGCTCCGCCATGAGCGCTTTGACCGCTTTCTCCATCCGCATGCCTTGCGATCCTTTTACGAGCACGATATCGCCCTTCTTCAATTCTGGGATCAATTCCTCCGCAGCTCTCGCCGCTTCCCCGAGCTCATACTGGCGAATCGCACTGTCAGGCATTCCCGCATCAAGCGCCGCTTCAGCCATGGCGCGCGAGCGAAAGCCTACGGTGATGAGCATGTCGCACGTCTTTGCGGCTCGCTCCCCTACTTGCCGATGCGCTTCTTTGGTATATCGCCCAAGCTCGAGCATATCGCCCATGATCGCGATACGGCGCCCACCTGTTCGTACGTCGGTCAAGATATCGAGCGCAGCAAGCGCAGCTGCTGGAGAGGAGTTGTACGTGTCATCGACGATAGTCGAATACTTCAAG
>CBIMKN010000054.1:0-5716 GCA_966244515.1 uncultured bacterium | reverse complement strand
ATGCTGACCGCCAAGGGCTTGCTGAGCGCGCGGCCCCGGCAGGGCACGATCGTCCAGCCGACGACGTCGTGGAATCTGTTCGACACCGATGTCCTGCGCTGGCTGCTCGAACGGCAATTCTCGGTCGATCTGCTCAAGCAGTTCAGCCAGCTTCGCGTCGCAATCGAGCCCGAGGCACCCGTCGCTCCATGTCTTCTCCTCGACGAGCATTATCACAATGCTTTTCTCGTTTACGCCGAGTTTAGCGGCAAGGTCTTTGCGAGCTTCTGCCGCTGCTGGTTCGACAGGGAGGTCGTGCACCTGGCTTCCTGGTTCCGGATTCTCGCCAGAATTCGTGCTACCCATCTGGTTAGTGGTTGTCGCCGTCATGCGCTTTTCCTGCTGGTTCGCGTACGCGTAATAACCGCCGCCGGCAATGAGCAAAACTGCTAATACACCCAACATTAATTTGTTATTCATGATGTATATGACGCAGCTGGGGTAAAGACATTACAACTGAATGCCTGCCATGACCCTACCGGGAATCGAACCCGGATTTGCACCTTGAAAGAGTGCCGTCCTAACCATTAGACGATAGGGCCTCAAACAGCGGCATCATACGATTATTTTGGCCTCCTGGCAAAAAAATGCTATTGTGGCCACCGGTCAGATCGTTTGGCGCTGCCTCACGGCAGTGCTCGATGATCTCGGGAATGTATTCCCGGATCACATAGGGGAGACGCCTCTCGGCGCTTCCCCGAAGGAGAGGTGGCTGAGTGGTCGAAGGCACCGCACTCGAAATGCGGCAGGCTCGAAAGGGTCTCGAGAGTTCGAATCTCTCCCTCTCCGCAATGATTGAAAATAGCGCTCCACAGGAGCGCTATTTTCATGCATCATTGCAGGTACGAGTACGAGCACATGATCAAATCTGGGACTCTCTCAGCTGGTCACTTGGAAACCGGTGAGATCCCATTTGCTGAGCTCGTCGATCTCGGGGTCGTACAGCACGAGCATGTCGTAGTAATTCTTGAACTTCGTTCCGAGTAATCCCAAGATGCAGTCCTGTCTCAGGGATTTATCCGCGACCTTCTTGCACATAAGGCCGTAATCGAGAATGCGCTTCTTCATTTCGTTGGTGTGGAGCGACTCTGGCGCATAGTTGATGAGCTCTGATTCGAGGAAGAGCCCGATACCGCCGCCGATCCCTTTGTAGCAATCGTTGCTGAGTTTTCGGCTGCCTATAGACTGCACTAAGTCGTCGCAGATCGCTTTTCCCGCGTCGTATTCACCATTGAGGAATTTGGGCGCGGCTTCATTGATGCCGATGCGGAAGAGGAGATACGCGAGGCATGGATCGCGATTCTCTGCGCTTACGTTCATGCACTCGTCGATCTGCGTCTTGTAATTCTTCTCGGAGAATGCGGAATACAGGAAGAAATTGTGGCCCACGCCGGTAAAGCAGTACTCCCATTCGTCGCTCGGCAGAAGCCTGCGGCAGTCGCCGAAGGCCGAATCGATATCCGGCTTTGCTTTGATCGTGTATGTGTACGTCTGCGGTTGTGCGAGGCCGTAGTACTTCTCGCTCAATCCATCCAGCACACCGAGGATCGATGAGACATTCTTGTCCTGAAGCGAATGTCCGATCTCATGCGTGCACTGATGTTTTTCGCTATCTGTGCACGCGCGGTAGAACTCCTTGTTCTCTTCATCGGAGAAGCCGGATTTGAGCGCCATTCGCTTATGGAGCCCCATTGCGCACCCGCTCGTGCAATCGAGCGGACAGAGCGCATGGAGTTGCGTAATGCTGCCTTCGCCATAGGTGCCGATCGTGTCGCCGAGCGCATGGTAAAAGGTATGGCAATTGGTGCCGAAATGCGCGTATGAGATGTCGTCGTCCTCTGATCGGAATTTCACCCCCGCGTCTGAGACGAAATTCACGAAGCTCCTCATGTTTTCTTGATAGAGGGGGTTCGAGTCGTAGACTTTTTCGAGTTCGGCGCGGTAACACGAGAATCGAAGATGGGGTGCCTCGGTATTGCAGAACGTCACGCGGGATCTGAGCTGGTATTTCCATGACGCGGAGTATGCGTACGACGACGCGGCCGCGACGGCCAGCAAAAGCACGGCTGCGATTATCCATGTGCGCCGCGTCATGGAGAGGCGCAGCGACCTTGGCGACAGATTCATGTCTGTCAGGATACCACCAGTACTGAGTCTCCACATGCTCTCGGTGGGGTATCATGGATGCATTACCCTTACTCTTGATCATATGGACTCATCGATCTTGATGTATCAGAAGTTCGCGCCGATCGTGGCGCGTATATTCCTCGCGTTTCAATTCGCCGTCGCGGCATATTTCAAGCTGACCATGTTCTCCGGTCAGGTCGCGTACACGGCCGCTGTCGGCGTTCCGCTGCCGCAGGTCGCCGTGGCGCTCGGGCTCGCTCTGGAGATCGCTGGCATCATAGCACTCCTGTCAGGGTATAAGATCCGGCTGCTCTCGTTCCTCCTCGCGGGGTACGTGATGCTGCTCGGTGTCCTCTTCTACCACAATTGGTCCGACCAGATGAATTTTGGTCTATTCGTGAGCCACCTTGGTCTGACAGCAGCTCTCTTGTACGTCTCGGTGGTCGGCGCGAAACCATCGGCATCGGCGGACGTGCGATAATGGTACGCATGCAGCGCGGCAGCACCGCATGGATATTTCTTGCTGTATTCGGCATTCTCGTCGTCACGATGTGGGGCGGATACCACATATTCAAGGTGGAGCCCGACAACGCGCCACTAGCTCCCTCTGAGCTCGTGACGGTCCAAGAAGATTCAGGAAAAGTACGCAAGACGCGCTCGTTCGTCGTGCTCGATAATTCGTTTGCGTATTCCGCTGGCAAGGTGTACTACCGCAGCGGCACTGCGCAAGATGGAGAACCGCTCTACAGCATTCTGCCGGTAAAGGATCCGGAGTCGTTCAGCAAAGTCGGATCCGCCACAGCACCCGCTGGTACCGCGCACACGTCGTACATCAGCGGCAGTGGCGGACCTTCTACCTATGCTCAATCGGCATATGCGAGCCAATCGGCAGAGCCGGTGACGTCAGGTCAAAGTACGTCTCCGCAAGAGCCGCTGAACGCTGGCGGCTCTACGCAGCTCGGATCCGCATACGGTACCGGGAGCCCCGAATACAGCGTCTCGTATTACACGGATGGAGAGAACGTGTACATGATCATCGAGAGCGGGGGAACGACGAGCGAACCGCAGGTCGTCATCGGAGCGGATCC
The DNA here is from genome assembly GCA_966244515.1 of uncultured bacterium. Lineage (GTDB taxonomy): Bacteria > Patescibacteriota > Minisyncoccia > Phycocordibacterales > UBA2100 > UBA10103. Next base: position 2,462 of record CBIMKN010000054.1, on the reverse strand, counting down.
GGACACGTTTGAGGTATTGAACGCGGAGTACGCCAAGGACGATACGCACGTGTATGTCGTCATCGTCACGTGCGTCGGCGGTTCATGCAGCGCGAGCATCTCTATCGTCGCGTCCGCGGACCCAGATACGTTCCAGGCGTTCCCAAATGCTCAAAATGTGTACAACTCGGATTGCACCGGCTATGTGGTTGCCGACGGCCAGGACGCGAATCACGTATACAACAACGGCCAGGTCGTCGACGGCGTGAGCGTGTACCTGATCGGCGAGGGCGGCAGCTGCGATGACACACCGGTCCTCATCTCGCCGTAACAGGTCGTTTGATATACTAGCGCCATGAGCACTAGGAACCTCGTACTTCTTCTTATCCCGCTTGTTCTTATCGCAGGTCTTCTTCTATCGATTGAGCCCGGGAAAGCTCCGAGCATGAGCGAGGACGCTTCGGTTTCGAGCGGCGTCATATATGATGCCGGCGTAGAACAGACCGTCCTCGCATTTGGCGCAGCGCTTAAGAGCGTGTCAGTGCTTGCCCCAACGGATTCGGTTGCAGCTGCTATGGATGCCTCGTATGGGGCATACGTGGCGTCGGAACTTCTCGCACAGTGGAAAGCTGATCCAAGCAAGGCGCCAGGGCGGCAGACCTCGAGTCCATGGCCAGATCGGATCCAGATCGCGCAGATGAACGAATCCGGCGGCGCGTTTATCGTTGACGGTACGGTAGTCGAGGTCGCGAATGGAACGGGAGGCGCGGAGGATGTCGTCGGTACGTATCCGGTGCAGTTACGTCTCGAAAGGCGCGGCACATCATGGCTTATCACGTCATTTGAGAAAGGTGCGTATTCTCAGCTGCCGGCGCGTAAGACGGTGGTGGGGACTTTCACGTGTCTGCCACACCGAGATACGAGCGGACCGCAGACAATGGAGTGTGCTTTCGGTATTCGAGAGGATGGAAGCGGCGATCACTATGCGGTCAGTACGCAACTTCTCGCCAGCACCGATTGGCAGAACATCCCGTCAGGTTCTCATGTGCGTATCGACGGCGTTGTCACGCCGATCGAAATGCTTTCTACTGATATGTGGCGGAAGTACGATATCGTCGGCATCATCGGTGCGACCACTATCCAGCAGATCTAGGTGCACGGCTGGCACTGCCTGTGCTACTATGCTGCCCAATGACAGGCAGGAATTTCCGTACGCTTCTTGAGGCGCAGTGGGACCAAAAGAAGTTTCTGTGCGTAGGACTCGATACAGATCTAGAGAAGGTGCCAGAGGAGATACGGCAGCGCGGCGTTTACGAGGGCATCCTTTCTTTCAATAGGGAGATCATAGAAGCAACCAAGGATATCGCGGGGGCATACAAGCCCAATACGGCGTTCTATGAGGCGCACGGCGACCAGGGCTTTGCGGCACTCCGCGCGACGATCATGTACATCAATGAGGTTGCGCCGCAGGTGCCGGTCATTTTAGATGCGAAGCGTGCGGACATTGGCAATACTAATTACGGTTACACGGCGTCAGCTTTCGACCACCTTGGTGCCGACGCGATCACCGTGCATCCGTATTTCGGATCAGAGGCGCTTGAGCCTTTTTTCGAGCGCACGGATAAGGGCATTATCATCTTGTGCCGATCGTCCAATGGCGGTTCAGGAGAACTGCAAATGCTCGACGTGAACGGCGAGCCGCTCTACAAGATCGTTGCGAGACTTACGACTGAGAAGTGGAACACGCGAGGCAACTGCGCGGTCATGGTCGGAGCGACCTATCTGGAAGAGCTGAAAGAAGTCCGCGCGATCGTCGGCGACATGCCGATCCTTATCCCGGGCATCGGCGCCCAGGGCGGCGATCTGGAGAAAACCGTCGCATACGGCAAAGATAGTCGAGGGCGCGGCATGATAATCTCCGCTTCGAGAGCAATCACGTATGCTTCGAAAGGAGACGACTTTGCTGAGGTTGCTCGCCGCAGAGCACAGGAGCTTCATGACGCAATAATAAAAGCACTGTAAAATGCTCAACAATATGGATGAAGCGAAAGTACTAGAGATTTTGCAGAAAGTAGGCGCGTTTAGAGCCGGCCATTTCGTATTCGTCTCTGGTCTCCACGCCGACACATACGTGAATAAGAACGCGATGTATCCGTACACTCACGCAATATCGGAACTCTGCAGGGGTATTGCTGAAGATTTCAAGGGTCAGAATATCGACGCGGTCGTGGGTCCCGCTACAGGCGGGATCATTCTTTCTCAGTGGGTGGCGTTTCATTTGAGCGAAATGGAAGACAGAGAGATCTACAGCACATACGCAGATAAAGACGGCGATGGCTTTGTCATCAAGCGCGGCTACGATGAGCTTATAAAAGGCAAGAATGTCCTTGTCGTCGAAGATCTTGTCACAACGGGCAGCTCGCTTCGGAAGGTGATCGGTGCCGCTCGCATCGTCGGGGCCACTGTTCAAGCCGCCGTGGCGG
>CBIMKN010000053.1:0-5730 GCA_966244515.1 uncultured bacterium | reverse complement strand
GCACCTTCTCGCCATCGATGTAGACTTCCTCCACGCCGCCCTCTACGCCTCTATCTTCCTGGTCGTGACCGAGATTCTTTTCCATGCATCTAGTATGCACGCGCCAATGCCGAGGGCAAGTCACATGTTCGCGCGCGCCCGTGCGAGCGCGATAAGCGCCGCAGGATCGTCCATCTTTTGAGCCTTATTTCTGCGCGTAAAGCCGCAGTTCTCGCATCGGTGCGTGATCACGTAATCGGGCGTACCGCCCTCTACCGAGATGGGCTTCATCATGCCGCCGCATGCCTCCAATCTATCGCCGGGATCTTTATCGACGTGCTTGCTCCACAGACAGTTGGGACAATGGTTGGTGTAGCCATCTCCGATGACCTCCTTGCCGCAGTGCTCGCACACGAAATCTTCTTTGTTGCGCCGAAATGCCATTGGCTTACTTTACCAAGACCGACGTCGCCTGTCGCACGTCGATGCCGCTGACAGCCTTGCACTCAAGCGTGAAGGTATAGGTGCCTGTGCTGCCAAGAGTGATGGTCTTCGAGCCTTCGTTGCCCTCTGCCATGAGCATGCTTGAGGTAGTCGCGATGCGTACCTTGCACGGCGGCGAGAGCTGCATGCCGACAGTAGACCATGCGACCACAACGGAATTACCTTTCTGCGGCTGCTTCGGCTGGACGATGATCGAGGCCACCGGCGTCGGCGCCGTAGAGCCCGTACTTCCGGTACCGCCGACGGTACCGCCTACTGAGATCGATCCATCAGTGGAGATCGTCCCTCCAGTCGATACGACCCCGCCCGTCGATACCGTGCCGCCTGTCGAAACGGTTCCGCCCGTTGAGATGCTTGATGGCGTGCCGACTGGCTGTGCATAAAAAGGATTCGAGTACGCAAACGGGCTGCCGCCGAGCGGAGTGTATCGGTTGGTGTCACCAAAGACACTGAAGGGCGATCCATTGCTCGCGATACTTCCTATGATGCTCGTGCCTCCCAATCGTCTATCGAGCTCGCCGAAGACACCGGCGACAGTTCCGCCATTATTGAATATAGACCGATTGTTCGCGCACGCTTGCGTCGAAAGAGCTGAACCACAGAGCGAAAATGCAGATGCATTTGGGTTTGCCATGTATGCAGACAGCATCTTCTGGAAACCACCCTCGCCGAAGACGTGAATGCCGTACTGGCACGAACTCATCGAGAGTCCCGCGCTTTGGCATACGGTGCCGTACTGCTGCGCGTATCGATCCATCATGGCATTCATCACTTGCGTCGACATCTGTACGTCATTGCGGTAGGCACAATCTGGATTGCCCACTCCTGTTGCACGCACGTACGCTTGCCACGTGCCGCAGAGGAAGTGATATGGGCCTTGCACACTGGAGAGCGGGTTGCTGTTGATGCGCGCGCACGCGCTCTCAGCACGCATGATATTGCCCGCAAGACCCTCCACGCCGCACTGCGTAGGAAGTCCCGTACGAGGATCGGTAGTGAAACCGCTCCTATCTGCCGTCGGCTGCTGTTCTTGCGCCCACTCAGGTTTTGGCGCCGACTCTTCGACGACCTTCATCACCGCGCGCTGCTTTTCATCGGTGATGTCGGGATTGAGGCCGAGCTTTGTCGCATTCTCCGCGATCGCTTCTTTGTCATTGCGCGCGATGGCGTTGATGTACTCTGCGGCTGCGGTCGGGTTCTTCTCTATGATCGCTTTCGCCTGCTCATCGGAGTAATCAAGCTTCTTGAACGCATCGACAAGTGACTGATTGCCCGTGACGCCGCCGGGCAGCTCCGGCACTGGCTCTGGCGCTTCCGCGAGCCTCTCGAGAGCCGAGAGGGCATCCTGGTACTCACCTTTAGAGACCGCATTTATTACCGCAGATAGGTTGCTCGTATCGCAGCGCGACTTTGGTGGATATGCTTTTTGCGCAGCGCCCGTGATGATCACGGTCACGCGCGGAGCTGTGAGGCCATTACCGCAGCCGCGCTTGTCCTTCGAAGCATCTTCCGCCTTGGGATCTGCCTCGGTCTTCGAGCACTTGTTGACGCCCTTTACGGATGCCTGAATGCCCGTGAGACTGACGTTCAGAGTCACGGTCTCATCGAAGCACGCGCTCGGACAGGTCACCTTTGAATCAAGATAACTCTTCACTTCCGTCGCTGCCGTCGTGAGCGAGAAATTCTTCTGACTCGTCGGATCACCCGCCATTGCCGCAGTGCAGCCTTTGTTCTTCACGAGCGGCGTGAATGCCGCTTGTGCAGACAGAGGAATAAGGAGCGCGCTCGCCGCAAGCAAGAAAGTAATAGCACGCATTGCGCTCATTGTACCGTCAGCGTGCAGTGCGGCGGTTATGCAATGTTGAAAACCTCCCGGTCTAGAGAAGGACGACGACCCTGCTGCCAGAGCATTCGAGCACGCCGCTCTCTACTGCAAACTCTTTTGTCTCGAGTGTCGTCTTTACGGTGATCTTGCCGGGCTTCAGCGTCGTGACGATCGCTTCGTGATTCGGCAGCACGGTGAACTCCCCCGCCGTCCCAGGCGCAGTGGCGGAAATCGCGGCACCATCGAAGAGCGTCTCGCCCACTGAGGCGATGACAAGATGAAAAGTATTCGGATGGTCCGCCATAGGAAGGTTAGGCAGCGACGACTTCGTCGATGCCGCCCTTCATGTAGAAAGCCTGCTCGCTGAGTCCGTCGTGCTTGCCGTCGAGGATCTCGCCGAAGCTGCGCACAGTGTCCTGGAGCGAAACGTACTTCCCCTTTGCGCCGGTGAAGGTCTCGGCCACATTGAACGGCTGCGACAGGAAGCGCTGTATCTTGCGAGCGCGATAGACGAGCTTCTTGTCTTCTTCCGAAAGCTCTTCGATACCGAGAATAGCGATAATGTCCTGGAGATCCTTGTAGCGCTGGAGCACTCGTTTCGTCTCGTTGGCGACGCGGTAGTGCTCTTCACCGACGATCTCGGGCGTAAGCGCCGTCGAACCTGATTCGAGCGGGTCGATTGCCGGATAGATACCGAGCGACGCGAGCGCGCGAGAGAGCACGATGGTCGAGTCGAGGTGCGCGAATGTGGTCGCGGGAGCCGGGTCCGTCGCGTCATCTGCCGGCACGTAGATGGCCTGTACCGAAGTGATAGAACCTTCCGTCGTCGAGGTGATGCGCTCTTGGAGCATACCCATTTCTTCCGCGAGTGTCGGCTGATAGCCCACGGCCGAGGGCACGCGGCCTAGGAGAGAAGATACCTCTGAACCTGCCTGCACGAATCGGAAGACGTTGTCCATGAAGAAGAGGACGTCCTTACCGCCTTCATCGCGGAATGCTTCCGCCATCGTAAGACCTGAGAGCGCGACACGAGCGCGCGCGCCAGGAACTTCGTTCATCTGACCGAATACGAGCGCGGTCTTGTCGAGCACGCCCGAATCCTTCATTTCATGATAGAGGTCGTTGCCCTCGCGGACGCGCTCGCCGACACCGGCAAAGACGGAATAACCGCCGTGCTCCGACGCGACGTTGTGGATGAGCTCCTGGATGAGGACTGTCTTACCGACTCCGGCGCCGCCGAAGAGGCCCGACTTGCCGCCCTTGATGAACGGCGCGAGCAGATCGACAGCCTTGATGCCGGTTTCGAAAACTTCCGCCTTGGTGGACTGTCTTACGAACGCGGGCGGCTTTTGATGAATAGGGACTCGTTTCGCGTCCTTTGAAGCCGGTTCCTTACCATCGATAGGATCGCCGATGACATTGAACATGCGGCCGAGCGACGCTTCGCCCACCGGAACCGCGATCGGAGAGCCGGTATCGACGACCTCAGTGTCGCGCGCAAGACCGGAGGTATCCTGCATAGCGATGCAGCGGACGCGGTTGAGACCGAGGTGCTGTGCGACCTCGAGTACGATTCGCCCGCCCTTGTGCTTCACTTCGAGCGCATTCTGAATTTCCGGAAGCTTATCGTCGAAGCGTACGTCGACGACCGGACCGATAACCTGAGTGATAGTTCCTTTAGACATATTTAGAAGTTTAGAGGATTATAGCCGCTTTTCACGAAATTTCTAGCGGATGGAAAGAGTGGCTCTGGCAATGTCTCCCAGTCATACCAACCCCATTCGACCATTCCGCCAGGCTCGTCTCGCGGCTCGCCGGACACCCAGTCCGCCGCAAAGTGAAGCGTAAGGTAGTGCGTGCCCCATTCTTCGACGATGTCATTGGTGTAGGTCACGAAGCGAATATTCGCGACCTCTATTCCCGCTTCCTCCGTGATCTCTCTCACGCAGTGATCGATGATGTCCTCATACATCTCCACCTTGCCCCCGGAAGCTCCCCATGTACCTGCGCCATGCTTGCCCTCGCGTTTTCCCATCAGGATTTTCCCATCTTTGCGGATCCAGACACCCGTGCCGACACCAGGTCTATCCATCATACGAATTCCTCTAGCAGTACCGCGCGCATCTTCATAAGAGCTCGCCCGCGATGACTTACCGAATTGCGCACATCTGTTTCGACCTCCGAGAGTGTCGCGCCAAGCTCGTCCACAAAGAATATGGGTCCGAAGCCAAAACTCTTGTTGCCGCGATATTCCCGTATGATACGGCCCTCACAGATGCCCTCTGCAAGGCGAACCGCATCGTTCATCGGATCGTAGAGCGCCGCGACCGTCTTAAATCGCGCAGTGCGCTGACCGTCCTCCACATTCTCAAGCTCCTGAAGCAGCTTGATGTTCCTATCTTCGTCAGAATTGCCGTACCGCTTTGTGTGCACTCCAGGCTCGCCGTGAAGCGCATCCACTTCCAGACCCGTGTCTTCCGCCAGTGTCAGGAGGCCAGTGCGCTTTCCATATGTAAACTCCTTTATGAGAGCGTTCCCTTCCATCGTGTTCCCTGGTTCGTCCGGTTCGATGCCTCCATCTACATCATTGAGCGTAAGGATCTTGAAGGGCACTTCCCCTATAGCGGCGAGCATTTCGGGCAACTTCCCTTTGTTCCCCGTCGCTATCAGGAGCTCGCGCATAGGTGATCTACTTCATCGCTTCGATGCCGGAGGTTATCTCGGATACCTCACGAGTGATCACCGCCTGTCGCACTTTATTGAACTTGCGGGTGAAGGCCTGCGCCATTTCCTTTGCTTTATCAGTAGCACTCTTCATCGCGACCATGCGAGCCGAGTGCTCCGACGCCTTGTTCTCAAGCAGCGCGTGGAAAACCGCGATATTGATGAGCTTCGGCAGAAGCACGGCGAGCACTTCGTCTGCATTCGGCTCTACGGTGTACGCAGCAGGTCCCGCGAGTCGTTCCGCCGTCGGCTGAGGCGCGTATTTGCCTCGTGCGGGCCGGATGCCTTCTACGATCGAGCGCATAATCTCTGCGCGGATCGGCACGATCTCATGCACAGTAGGCACCTGCTCGAATGACGACACGAAATTCTGGTACACGACGGCAACGCGACCGATGTCCTCGCGCGCAACTATCGAGCGCGTAAATTCGCTCATCTCTGATTCGAGAATATCATCGCTGACATTGGTCTTGCTGAGACCCATGTCGTATCCGCGCGAGGCGAAGTAGTCGCCGCCTTTGCGGCCAAATGCGAAAACAACGACGCCCTCCTTCCCGATGTCCTTCACGAGCGCCTCGGCTCTACGTATTACGCCGCTGTTGAGAGATCCTGCAAGACCCTTATCGGATGTAATGACGATGACCGCGGTCTTTCCCTCCCGCTCCTGCATCAGTGGATGCTTCGACAGATCCGCGGTC
>CBIMKN010000052.1:0-5866 GCA_966244515.1 uncultured bacterium | reverse complement strand
CTTCTCTTTTGATTCGAACATGGCTTCCAGATCTTCATTCGCCTTGTCAACGCGCTTCTGGAGCTCATCCTTCAGAAAGAACTTATCATCTTCGGTGAGCGTGCCCTCGCGCTCCCTCTCCTGTATCTCTTTCCATGATTCATCACGCGCAAGCCTGACACTCGTGCGCGCTTCCTCGAGCTTCTGCTTTGCGAATTTCACAAGCTGCTCGCGCCTCTCCGACGTGAGCTCCGGGAATGCCACGCGGATCGATGATCCGTCTGCGGAAGTGCCGACACCGAGGTTGGCCGCAGAGATCGCGCGTTCAATGTCCTTCAGGACGCCCGCGTCGTAGGCGCTGACACGCAAGGTTCTCGCATCCTCCACAGACACATTGCCTACCTGTTTGAGCGGCATCATGGATCCGTACGCCGATACCATCACGGCATCGAGGATCGAAGGCGCGGCCCTCCCGGTGCGCAAGCCCTTGTACTCTTTAGAGAGCCAATCCTTAGCATCAATAATTTTGCCGTCGAATACTTTGAAATCGTAATCTGCCATATGAGGTAATTGTACTACGCCTTCATGATAGGCACCAAGAGCGCGACGCTCTCTAAGAGCGGCTTTACGAGCGAGCCTTTGTCGAGGATGTATGCCCGCGCGCGATATATCGCCGTCAGTCCTTCTTTTGTCGCATCCCTAGAAGCCTCTGCAGCTAGCTTGCGCTCAAGAGATGAAAGGAATGTGATGATGCTGGCCATATCGCGTCGGTCGTCGTCGCCTTTCTCGAGGAGCGGCTTCAGCATATCGAGTCGCATCTGCGGAGATGAGCTGAGGAACGCTCCAGTATCGATCTGCACATCTGCGGAGCGATCCTGCGCGAGATCGATGATCTGAGAGCGCGATCTCACCGTAGGAAGAAGCGTGCTCGGGCTAGGTACGATAAGGAAAAAGAGCGCGTCTCCGGGCGCATCCTCAAGCGTTTTGAGGAGCGCATTTTGCGCTTCAGTAGTCATCGTGGGCGCGGCGAGCACGAATGAGCGGCGCGACCCTGCAGCCTTGAGCGCTGCTCTCTCGCGTATTTCGCGTGCTTCTTCCACGCCGAAATGCGCATAGCTCCTCGCGTACACGTCGGCGCTACCTGCTGCCGCAAGCCCCTCTTTCTCAAGCAGCGAGATCACCTCTGGGATCATGGTTGCGTCGCCGGCGACGAGATGTGCATTCCCCACGAGAGCCATGCGCTTGAGTATACCAAGCGAGTCGTGCTATATACTTCGACCATGTCCGAGCCAAACAACACAGAACGAATGGCGCTTTCAATAACGAAGTGGGTCGGCTCCCCTGCGTCGGTGATCCTGCATACCCTTCTTTTCATCGCGTCATTCGTCGTCGCATATTTCCATCTCGTGTCATTCGACCGGATGCTGCTCGTGCTGACGACGATCGTCTCGCTCGAGGCGATCTACTTGGCCATTTTCATCCAAATGACGCTCAACTATACGAGCGAGTCTCTCGAGGAAGTGGAGCGCGATATCGATGAGATGCAGGAAGACGTGGAGGAGATCCAAGAAGATATCGATGAGATGCAGGAGGACGTGGAGGAGATCCAGGAAGACGTGGACGAACTGCAAGAGGATGTGGAGGACATCTCAGAGGATGTGGAGGAAATGACAGAGGAGGAAGCTAAGGAAGATCGCGAAGAAGCGGCTCACCAGAAAACTCTCGACGATATTCAGCGCAATCTTGCGCAGCTCGTGGAGGACATTACTCGATTGCAGCAGAAGTGAGTTATCGCTTCGAGATGATCGCCTTCTTGTAGGTCTCGAGGTGTTTGAGCGCTTCGCCAGTACCTTTCGCGACGCAGAAAGGAGCGTCTTTTGCGAGCCTTGCCTTCACGCCGGTGCGGCGAAAGACGAGCTCGGGCAGATTGCGCAGAAGTGAACTGCCGCCAGTCATCGTTATGCCGTTGTCGATGATGTCGGCCGCGAGCTCGGGCGGGGTTTCCTGCAATACATCCTTGATCGCCTGGATCATAGTGCGGAGCTCTTTGCCAATGGCACGTACGACCTCGTTGGTACCGAGCTCGACGGAGCGTGGCAGGCCCGTGAGGTGATCGCGGCCCTTCACCATCATGGTGAGCTCCTCCTCCACTGGCACAGCGGAACCGATCTGTATCTTTATCTCCTCGGCCATCTTGTCACCTATCGAAAGGTTCGCATTTTTCTTCACGTAGTCGCTGATCGCGCGATCGATCCTGTTGCCGGCGCACTTCACTGATGTAGAGGCGACGATGCCGCCAAGAGAGATCACGGCGACGTCCGTCGTGCCGCCGCCGATGTCGACGATCATATGACCGCGCGCTTCGTGGATAGGAATACCCGCTCCGATGGCCGCAAGGATCGGCTCCTTAACTACGTACGCCTCCTTTGCGCCGGCTTTCGTAGCAGCTTCGACAACCGCACGCCTCTCTGTCGAGGTCACTCCTGCAGGTACGGAGATCATTACTTCCGGTCGGAATAGATTCCAACGACCAAGCGACTTTTTAATGTAGTATCGGAGCATAGCTTCAGTCACCCGATAATCTGCAATAACGCCATCTTTCATAGGGCGATACGCAGTGATCTCATCCGGCGTGCGGCCGACCATCTCCTTCGCTTCATTCCCGACCGCAAGAATACGGTTCTCTTTGAGTGATACTGCGACGACCGAGGGCTCATTGAGCACGATTCCCTTGCCCGGTACGAATACGAGCACGGTCGTGGTACCGAGATCGATGCCAAGTTTGGGAGAGAACACAAAAGCCATAATCGCCGTATTGTATCCGTGCCACGCCGTTTGACCAACTCTAGCGGTCGAATTGCCGAGGCTTCGACGCCCGCTTCGCTTTTGCCTCTTCCGTATGATTCTTCGGGCTGATCTCCCATACCCCTTCGGGGCACAAGTCTCAGTTCCTCTTGTATTTCTCGACCGATTTCCTTTTAGCCTCCTCCGTATGATTCTTGGGATTTATTTCCCACCAAAATTTCTTTGAGAAATTGGTGGAATCGTCGCAGACCTTTTTGAGGTAGTACAGATCTTTCGTTGGAATTTTCTCCAGTAGCTTACCCATGCGACCCATGGTCACCGGCGGCAGACCGTCGCGTATGCGAGCGACATTGATGCGCTGGCAGAAGTAGCGCATCATCTCTCCCCGCTCTGTCTCGCGTGTCTTTTTCAGAGATGCCCGTAGGTGTGACCCGATGTGCCGCATCGCTCTATTGTACACATCGCATTGCTGTACTACGATGCCAGCGGATTCAGGTAGGTCGGAGCGCATGCGCACCGACGTCGTGGGACGGCCAGAGAGCAACCGCCGCAGCGCGGCGTGCAATGGGCCGAGGAACGAGGGGTGCGCATGTCAGTCCTGGGTAATTGCGCATGAATCGATCCGAAGAACGGGAGTCCATCATGGCTCTCGACCCGCTCTTTTCCCACCTCCCCGCGCCCGGCGACTGTCGCCGGGCGCTTTCCTTTTTTCCACCGGCACCATATAGTTTTGCCATGCGCATTATCCTCCCGCATGGAGAGAACCCTGCACTCAGGGAGAAGTCACGCGAGATTCCGCTCGAAGACATTTCGAGTGCACGTATTCGCGCACTTATTTCGGAAATGAAATCGCTTCTCTCGAAAGAGCAGTACGGTGTCGCGCTCGCGGCCTGCCAGGTCGGCGAGCCGCTGAGACTCTTCATTGTCTCTGGCCGCGCTATCGCACGCGATTCACGCAATGCGCCAGATGAACCGGAGAAAAATGACGAGGCGGAAGACCCCGCGCTCCCGGATCAGGTCTACATCAACCCGGTGCTCCTCAAGATGTCGCGTGGACGGACCGACAAGCACGAAGGCTGCCTTTCTGTCCGCGGAAAATGGGGTATGGTGCCGCGCGCCGAAAAAGCTACCGTGCGCGCTTACGACGAAAATGGAACGCCGTTTACGCGCGGAGCTTCTGGCTTCCTTGCGCACATATTTCAGCACGAGATGGATCATCTCGACGGCATCTTATACACCGATAAAGCGACCGAACTCTATGACGACAAACCTGAAGACGATGAGTAGCATCCGCTTCGCTTTTTTCGGCACGTCGCACATCGCGACAATGGTCCTCGACGAGCTTGAGAAAGCATATCTGCTACCGCAGCTCGTGATCACCATGCCGCCGCGAAAGCGCGGCAGGGGTCTGGAAGAATCTGCGACTGAGGTGGACATGTGGGCGCGAGCGCGTTCGCTTCCCATTGCATACGATTGGACTCAATTCGAGCATGAGGAGTGGGACGTCGCCGTCGTCGTCGATTATGGGAGAATATTGCCGACATCGCTGATCGAGATACCCGCACGCGGTTTTCTCAATGTACATCCATCGCTTCTTCCACGATTCCGCGGAGCCTCTCCGATGAGAAGCGCGATACTACACGACGAAAGCGAGACGGGCGTGAGCATCATCCTCATCGACGACCAGATGGATCACGGTCCGATCGTCGCACAAAAGAGAGTACGCATTCAAAGCTGGCCGATGAAGAATTCGGAACTTGAGCGGACCCTCCTCCCACTCGGCGGCGCGCTCCTTGCGCAGATCCTTCCCGAGTACATGGCCGGGAATATCTCGCCAGTCGAGCAAAATCACGACGTAGCGACATACTGCAGCAAATTTACAAAAGAAGACGGTCTTATCGATCTCGATGGTGACCCTCGCGAAAATCTATTGAAAGTGCATGCATTCGAGGGCTGGCCAGGCACCTACGCCTTTTTCGAACGCGGAGGCAAACAACTCCGCACAGGGATCGTCGATGCAAAGATAGAGAACGGGAAATTCATCCCGACTATCGTGAAGCCAGAGGGTAAGGGCGAAATGCCCTACACTGATTTCCTACGGTCGGGAGCGAAACCTCTCTAATCCTCTTCGCCGAAGCGCATGAAGCGCTTGATCGCAGCGCCCGTTTTTCTCAGCATCCGGCGATGCACCTGCTTTTCTGTCCGGATCTGTCGCGCGACCTCTTCCTTTGCATCGTCGATCGCAGTGTTCACATTCTCGGCGTGATTGGTGGCGCGGACGCTCGGACCACCCGGGTAGTGAAGAAGCATTTCAGCCTTCCAGACGTGCTCGCCGTGCCTCTGATTGCCGCCGGCGCGTGCGATCTCGACCTCTAGCCGGGCCGTAAGCGCCTCTGAGCCAAGCATCTTTTCGATGGTCGCGATCTTCTCGTCCAGGTAACGAGATACCTCGGGCGTCATCTGGTAATCAGTTGATTTGATGCGGATGTCCATACAAATATTGTACACCATGCGCGGATTTCATGACAAAAAGTGGTGCCCCGCGTCCTTTCTTGATGGACGCGGGGCGTGATCAGAACTGCGCGCAGTCGCTGGCGAAGAACTTGTAACGCTCGAGGAAACTCTCTACGGGCAGACTCTCCCTATCCCCGCCGGAGAGAGGGATAAATTCCACGAAGAAGTCCTCGATCCGGCGCGAGCGCGGCTTGCAGCCCACGTTCTCGAATCTGACAGCCTGTTTCGAGCGGTCGATCGGCGAGTACGTACCCCTGAGCACGATGTCCCTCACCTCCCGTTCCGCCTCGGCGAGCTGTTGCGCATCCATTTCTCCCGGATAGCGCCTTTTCAGCCTCCTGAATTGCGCTACGCCCGCACTCACGCCGCTGGCGTCATCGGTCTCTTTGTGCCGCATTCTTCTTCCCTTCGAATTGGGTACACTGCGTACCTGCCGGTACTATACACGCCCAAGCGCGATTGCAACTTGTCCCGTATGGATTTTTCCGCTTTTTTGGCTATACTCTCAAAACATTCCGCGGTAGCTCAGTGGTAGAGCGGCCCGCTGTTAACGGGTTGGTCGTAGGTT
>CBIMKN010000051.1:0-5923 GCA_966244515.1 uncultured bacterium | reverse complement strand
CTTTTTCTCCGCGAGACGCAAGCCTGAAATGTAGCACGCACACGACAATATGATCATGAAGGAGCTTTTCGTGCGTGCCCATAAGGCCCTCACCGCGGCGATCGACGCCATCGTCCCGCCGAAGAAGCGCACCGCGCGGCTTCGCCAGATATCCTAGAGCGCGATCCCCCTCTCGCCCACGTCGCACGATCTGCTCGGCGTCACAATCACCACGCTGATGGATTACAAGGATGAAACTGCGCGCGATCTTATCCAATCGCTCAAGTACGACGGCGGCGGCAAAGCCGCCCATCTGCTCGCATCAGTAGTCGCGGAGTATCTTGCGGAGGATCTCGCTACCGAAGCAGCATTCACTACGCGAAGAATACTCTTGGTCCCCTTGCCCCTGCACGTATCTCGCAGACACGAGCGTGGATACAACCAGATAGAAGCGGTGTTGGATAGACTGCCGCGTGATCTGCGCGATGGGACGCGCTCGCATCTTCGCACCGACGTGCTCGAACGTACGCGCGCCACGAAACCGCAGACGCGCCTGCAGCGGAGCGAGCGACTCAGCAATGTTGCAGGCGCGTTCGCGCTGAGGCGCGAAGCCGATGTGTCGCGCACGCATATCTATCTGATCGACGATGTAACGACGACCGGCGCCACGCTCGCGAATGCAGCGACGCCGCTGAGACGCGCAGGAGCGAGCGTGTCGCTCATCGCACTTGCGAGAGCGTGAGGATCACTCGCCTGTTTTGTTGATGCGGAGGGTGTCAACAATCTGTTTCGCGACGTCGGCATCAGGCGCGCTCATGAATTTCGGGAGCGGTTGGTAGACAAAGAGACCGGCGAATTTGGCATCCGGCACATTGGCGGCGATGTTGAATACATACACGGGTCCGAAGCGCGCTGTAGTGGAAGCGCCGGCGGTGAAATCATCGTGCACGAGCGTGAAATACACTTCCTCACCCTGCAACCCGGTCTTGGTAGTGAAGTCCGTGCGAGAGTCGATGGCATCGCAGTGGAGCGACTCTCTCGGTCCGTCCGCGGCGCAGAGATTGCTACCGCGCTCAAAAACAAAGTCGTCGAAGCTCTCGTAGCCGCCTTCTCCTCCACTGTCGAACACTGACACATCCACATTGGAATCGAATGCGTCTGGTCCCGTCGTGTGGCCGATCGCGACGATATAGGGCTGATATTCATGCACATCGATCCCTTCGGGATATTCGAAAGAGTAGCCGTACGTATCGCTCGTATATGTATGAGCGGTCTCGGAGACGACCTGGTGCGGTGCTTCGGCAGTGCGAGGCCAGAACCACAGAGCGGCTATCAGAACCGCGACGATGAGGATGATAATGCCAACGCCAGTACTTTTAGACATATGCCACTATCCTACAACTATTCACCCCTGAGTCCATGAAGGTGAAATTCGCTGCGGCACCGTATCTGCGGAGAGGGAGGGATTCGAACCCTCGGAACCCTTTTGAGGTTCAACACATTAGCAGTGTGCTCCATTCGACCACTCTGGCACCTCTCCTGTGGGCTCTACCATACCACGTGCCATTGCCAGAATCACGCTATACTGAAGGCATATGAATAACATGATGTACGGCGGTCCGGGCGCAGAGTGGGGTGCGGGTTTTGGCATCCCCCTCGTCATGTCCGCCTTTTTATTGGTGGCGATCTGGAGTCTTGTGTGGAAGGGTCTCGCGCTCTGGCGCGCGGCGAAGAGGGGCGATATGTGGTGGTTCATCGCGATGCTCCTCCTCAACACGCTCGGCATCCTCGAGATCATCGATCTCTTCGTAGTAAGCGGAGCAAAGCTCTCCGACTTCACGAAGCGCACGACGCACACCGGCAACTAACGAGTCGACTTAGTAGTTGGACGCGAAGTCCTCGAAAAGCTCGACGACGCGTTTGGAGACGGGGCCAGGAGCCCCGTTTCCTATTGTGTGATCATCTACTTTCACGACAGGCACGACTTCTTTGAAGCTGCCCGTGATGAATACTTCGTCGGCGCTTAGGAGCTCATCGACGGTCATCTCGCGCTCCTCTATCTCAAAGTGCGGCTTCGCGACGTCGAAGACGGCCTTGCGCGTGATGCCGAGCACGATCTCATCTTTCGTAGTGATGAGCTTGCCGTCTTTCACAATGAAAATGTTGCTGCCGCCGCATTCGAGGACTTTGCCCTGCCACGTGTAGACCACCTCGAGCGCGCCGTGCTCTTTGCGCTCTTTCTGAAGTAGCACGGTCTTGATGTAGTTGATCGATTTGATCTCGGAGAGGTCGCGGTGGTATTCGACGAGATGCACTTTGCATCCATGCTCGATGTACTCTCTCTCCAGTGGCGAGAACGTATCCACCAGGATGAACATCGTGGGCGTGCTCGGATTATATTCGATCACGCCGATCGCAGGGCCACCGGTGAGGATGATGCGTATGAGCGCTTCCTTATCGGGCGCCACGTTGCTCTCTACGAGCGAGCGGATCGCTGCGTCGATATCCTGATCGCTCACTGGCACCGTAAGCGACATCTTCGCGGCTGAGCGGCGGAATCTCGCGAGATGATCCGCGAGCATGAAGGGCTTTCTATTGTGCGTGACGAGACCTTCGTAAATGCCGAAACCGCGAAGGAGCCCGATGTCTGTGATACCTACCTTTGCCTCAGAAAGCGGGAGTATCTGGCCGTTGAGGTAGCACTTGGGTGTCATTTCGCGATTCTAGCACGCCACCTTGGCTGCGATTTTTTACCAACTGTAGAGATGTCCACCGTCCGCAGATGGTTTTCTCGCCGTCGACGTGGAGTACTATACCGGCAGGTCTGCACATCGCCGGCCGCATTCACGAAAGAGATCCAGAGGATGAAAAAACAGTCTCAGTGCGAAGCATCGCACACCTCTCGCAGATCCGCTCTGCACCGCCTCACCGCGCTACTCAGGAGCGCGATGCGCACCATCTCCGAATCGATGCGCCCGTCGTATCGACCGGAGAGGCATTACATGCGGGGCCCCGGTCCCAAGTGCATGGAAAAACTCGGGTCGTGAGCGACCCCTACTTCCTTCCCGGCCTCGCGCCGGGATTTTCTTTAGAGCACTTTATTGATGAGCCAGCCCAGTATCGAGAGCACGATAGAGCCCAGGAAGGCAGCAAAGAATCCTTCGACAGAAAAGCCCTGCACGACGAATTGCATCGCCCAGAAAAGAAGTGCATTGAGTATGAGCGCAAAGAGACCGAACGTGATGAGCGTGATCGGCAGTGTCAGGATCGAGAGCACCGGCCGTATCACCATGGAGATCACCGACCACACGAGCGCCACGAGGAAGATCGTGAGCCAGCCGCCTTCAATGGAGATGCCCGGCACTATGTTCACCGTGAGGACCACGGCAGCTACCGTACCGAGAAGCCGAAGTATGATCGACATAGGTTCCCTCATGAATGTCATTCACTATACCACGCGGGCAATTCGCAATATGTAAAATCGCCCCGGTCTCCCGGGGCGATCTTTTTATGCCCAATCTTTCTCGTCTTCCGGAACTTCTTCGAGGGCATCGTCATCTTCATCTTCGTCCTCGTCGAGGACTTCCTCGAGAGCATCTTCGGAAATCTCACCGACCTCCTTATCTTTCTCCTCGTCGTCGTGAAATGTCATGTCACGTACCTAAAACTTCTAATCAGGCTACCCTGAACCCCGAAGTATGCCTCGTGTTCTCGGCAACTACGGGGCGCGATACATACGTGTTTGTACGAGAGCACCGCTTCTCGCCCCGTAGCCGCATCGAGAATACGATGCGTGGTATGGGGACACGCCTATACTACGTGCGAAATGATTCCATGCAAGCCGGACACCTCATCTATGTGCATAACTGCGGATGTATACTCTCTTCATGCTCGAGAACGACCCCATCGAGAAGCATTTCAAGCTCACGCCGGTGCAGGTCAGCGCGCTCAAGCGGCTCGGTATCCAGACAATCGGCGGCATCTTGCGGCATTTCCCGACGAGGCACGAGCGCGCCGGGGCCACGGGCACCGCAGGACAACTCGTACCCGGCGACAAAGTAACGCTCTTCGGCTCGCTCTCGAAGCTCAAGGCACGCAAGCTCTGGAAAAGCAGGCGCAACGCGACCGAGGGCTATTTCGAAGATACGAGCGGTCGGGTGAAAGTCATGTGGTTCAACCAGCCGTACATCGCGTCGTACGTGCCGCAAGGTACACCGGTCAAGATCACGGGCACGGTCGGCGGAAGCGCGCAGAATCCCTACATCGCGAATCCCGAGGTCGAGGCGGTGCCGTCGGGCGTCATGCCGGAGGGCATGTTTGGCGATGGAGGGGGCGATTCTGAGCCGAAACTATTTCCCATCTACCCGGAGACCCGCGGGATCACCTCGCGCTGGTTCTTCCATGCGATCGATCGCATCTTCGCATCGGGCATTCACGCTTCGATCCGAGATCCTTTGCCGGAGGACATCAGAAAAAGATACAACCTCCCCGACCTCGCGACATCACTCGTCTACATACACACGCCTGAAAAGGTTTCGCACGCCGAAGCGGCGCGAAAGCGATTCGCCTTCGAAGAGATATTCGTACTCCAAGTCGCGAAGGCTATGGAGCGAGCACGCAATGAATCCGAACACTCCTTCGAGATACAGAGCGCCCGCGAACAGACGGAGAAATTCCTCGATGGCGTAGGGCTCATGCCGACTGGTGCGCAGCGACGAGCGATCGATGAGATCGTAGCTGACATGCAAAAGCCGCATCCGATGGCTCGGCTCCTCGAGGGCGACGTGGGTGCCGGCAAGACGCTCGTCGCCGCGGCGACAAGCTATGCCGCGGTCACCTCGCGTCCGCCCAACAGGCAAAGCGGCACGCTCCAAGTGGCATATATGGCGCCGACGGAGATACTCGCCACGCAGCATTTTCAATCGTTCATCGAGTACTTCAGGCACCTGCCGATCAACATCGCGCTCATCACAGGCTCGGGCTGCAAGAAATTCCCGTCGAAGATCTCACGCGATAAGCCTACCGATATATCCCGCTCGCAGCTCCTCAAGTGGGTGCAAAATGGCGAGATCGCGATGCTTGTCGGTACGCACGCCCTCATACAAAAATCCGTCAAATTCCAACACCTCGCGTATGCGATCGTCGACGAGCAGCACCGCTTCGGCACAGCGCAGCGTCGCGCGCTCGCGCATAAGGGCGACGCCGCGCCGCATTTCCTCTCGATGACAGCGACGCCGATCCCCCGCACGCTCGCGCTCACCATGTACGGTGACCTCGATATTTCCGTACTCGACGAACTCCCGCCGGGCCGTGCGAAGATCACGACGCGCATTATCCAAAAAGAAGAGCGCGATGCGGCCTACGACGACGTGCGCAAGGAGCTCGTGAAGGGGCGGCAAGCGTATGTCATATGCCCTCGGATCGACGAGCCCGACCCGAGCAAGATCAACGCGATCATGGCGAAATCCGCCAACGCGGACGCGAAGCGACTCCAAAAGGATGTCTTCCCCGAGTACGTCGTCGGGCTTTTGCACGGCTCGATGAGACCGAAGGAGAAAGACGACGTGATGCGTGAATTCGCCGCCGGGAAGATACACATACTCGTCGCCACCTCGGTGGTCGAGGTCGGCGTCAACGTGCCCAATGCGACCGTGATCATGATCGAAGGTGCCGAGCGCTTCGGTCTCGCACAGCTCCACCAGCTGCGCGGGCGCGTCATGCGATCCTCGCATCCCCCGCTGTGCTTCCTTTTACCTGAGACAAAGGGCGATATATCGATGAAGCGTCTTCGCGCTCTCGAGAAATCCGACGACGGCTTCAAACTTGCCGAAGCAGATCTTGAGACGCGCGGCGCCGGCGATCTTTTCGGCCGCAAGCAATGGGGCGTCACCGATATCGGCATGGAAGCCCTCAAAAATCCCAAACTCATTCAGGCAGCGCGGAC
>CBIMKN010000050.1:0-6057 GCA_966244515.1 uncultured bacterium | reverse complement strand
AGCGCCTTTTCGAGATCTTAGGCGAGAGCCCGAAAATTGATCTCCGATCTGCCTACGAACTCCTTACCTTCCATAGCGTTAAGCCACCCCGCACGATCTATGAAAATATGTTTGCTGTGCCCATGGCGCACGCACTGACGTATGCCATCAGCGACGCTTCTTCACATCTTGAGCTGTATTGGCAAGCTCACAAACGGTTTTCTGAGAAGGCGGCCGCATATGAGCCGCTCGTAACTGAGGTCCGAGGCGCCTTTGAAGATGTACTGCGAAAAGAGGCCGGGGAGAACCCGGGCATCTCACTTTCTGGGGGCATCGACTCTGGGGGCATACTCGGCGCACTGACTAAGCTTATGGGAAAACCTGTACCATCTGTAACGATAGGTGGATGGGGAGCCAAAACTCCTGATCTCGAAAGCTCACGACGTACGGCTCAGGAAAATGGTTCGGTGAACGAGGAAATATATCCCACACTGGAGGATGTGGCGCGACTACCGACTTTTTCGGAGCATCTCAACCAACCGCTTCTCGCTGACATACTTCTTCCCAATGCACTCGTGTTCGAAAGAGCTAGAGGGCACGGCATAAAGAAACTCGCATTCGGATTTGGGGCTGAAATGCTTTTGGGAAACCTGCGAATGTCTCGCGCGGTGTACGCCTTGGCGCCCTTCGAAAGGTTCGTTCCTGCTCCAATTCTCCGAATTGTATACCGCCTGATAGGATTTATTCGACGATTCACGCGAAATCAGATCGAATTTCTACTCGCACGTTCTCTTTCTGCGCGTTTTCTGCATGCTCGCGGCGCACTGTTTACGAGAGAGAGAAAGTACTTCAAGAATCTGCCGAGCGACTTTATCCAAGTGATCGAGAAGGAGGTTGAATCGGAAGCACACATTGGTGAAGTCGAGACGCTCGACTCAGTTGTACTCATGTACCTGTTCAGTTGGGTTAATTACTTGCAGCGCCGAGACATGGGTATGATCGCAAAGAAATACGACATGGGAGTCATCATGCCCTTCGATACACCCCAAGTTGCCGAGGCGATGTTCAGGGCGCCGAACGTGTTTCGCAGGTTGAACCGATGGAATAAACAGCTCATCCGGGACGTGCTCCGCCCGTACGTGTCTGACCGCCTGCATGCAGGCGTCGTCCGATCTCTCATAGTCCCATATAGCGTTCTATTCGCCTCCTGCCAGCAGCCACTCATCGAGTACCTGAAGACGTCCTCGCTCGTTTCTGAGCTTATCGACCTAGAATCGTTCCAGCGAGACTACGATACACTTCCTGAGCCAGGCCTCAGTCTGATGCGCTTAGTTGGATTGGCGATATGGTACGACGTGACCTGGAATACAAAGAATTTGGCCAACTTTGAACGAGCCATCGATCGTGCACGATCGATCACGAAAGAAAAATAAAAGGCGCGCCAAGGCGGCGCGCCTTTCCGGATCAGTTCGCTTACGAGAATCGATCCATGTTCTTGAGCAGGGAGTCGCCCGCGATGACGACGACATTCCCGCTAATGTCGTGCGTGTCGATCGCGCGCATTGCCGCCTGGAGTACTCCGCCGCCTTGCGGGCCGACGGCGATACCCCGCGGCAACAGCTTCCAGACATTATCCATCGCTTCGCGCCATGACACGGGAATCGTCTCGATGAGACGCTCTGACATGAGCTGTTCGATGAACGGCGATCGATAATCCGCATCTTCTCGATACGTACCAGCGATCTTCGCCTCGTCACCCGGCGTGCCAATGGCGCCGAAGATACGCGCTTTGTGGCCGGTGTCGCGGAAGTAGGTGCTGACGCCGAGAAGTGTAGCACCAGACCCCATCGAACCGATGATTGCCGCGACGTCGCTCATATCGCGCTGGATCTCCGGCCCCGTGCCCTCGTAGTGCGCCTTCACGGAATCGGGGTTGTTCAACTGATCCGTGAAGATGTACTTGCCCGGTTCGCGTGCGACCAATTCGCGACAATATTGCATTCCGTCGCCCGTGACATTGCCGTACTCGATCACCTCGGCGCCGATCTTTCTCAGATAGAGCAAGTTCGTCTTGCTGATCTTCTTATTGACCACGACAGTCACTGGGTTCCCAATGAGCGCGCCGATCTGGGAGAGAGCGCAAGCGTATGAGCCGCTTGAGGTGTCGAGCAGCACATGCTCAGGCTTCAGTTCGCCGCGGGACATGAGTCCCTCGATGATCCGCTTCGCGCTCCGGTCCTTGAGTGAGCTGGTGAGGTTCCGGCCCTCGTCCTTGACCCAGATCGAAGCCTTTCCGTATTCGCCCCAGAGCAGGAGCGGTGTATTTCCGATCAGGAGACGTGCGTCCGTGTATTTCATGATGCTATCCTCGTGTTTCTTGCTTGAAAGTGCCTCATCCGTGCTTATGTGTCAATATGGCGACTTCTTCGAAGGAGTCTGGCGACAGGGCGCCCGAGCGATACAAATAGCCGAGTCACGCGCGACTTGAAAGACGGCGTACTGCCTGCTTTTTCGAGCATCATTCTTGTAAGCTCGACATCATCGATGTCGAGAGCATGGAATACCGCGTGAGACATCTCGTCCGACGTGAGCTTTCGTAATCGACGTAGAACTTCGCTCCACAATGCTTCGCGGAAATGATATACGAAGTCATTCGTAGGAAACTTGAAATAGCCGGAATTTTTTACGTTGAAATTCACGTTCCACAGATGATCGATCAGGTTGAGAGAGACGGGGTGATCCGTGTCATCAAGGAAACCGCCGCACGCAAGCAATGGAATATATTCCTTAATGCCAAGAGAAGGGTGTGCGGCATCTAGTTCTGCCAACGCATTTTCCCAATAGAGCGCCTCTGAATGCGTGTTGGGGCTGAAATACGGCAGCTTTCGCTGCGTACTTCGAATGATGGCGGATATGTATTGACCAGGACCGGATGTTCGGCGGGGAAGGTGTCGTAAAGCCCGCGCAGCACGCAGAATCTCTTCAGTATAGTGGAACAGAAGCGCTGCAAGGATGAGGCGTGGTGTACGCAGAGAGCCCACCTCCTCATGCGTAAAGCAAGTAATCACTCCGGCTTCTTTACTGTGACTCATCCGCCATGGCTTAAGAGGCCTTCCTGCGGATTGCAGCGCCCGCGCGTAGATGCGTACGTCTACGATAAAGTATCGCACTTCGCGTTCTTCGAAACAGTCGGACGTGAGCATTGCTAACTCATTTAAATAGCGTTCTTGCCACTCATTCGATTCTGTATGACGAGTCAGAGCTAAACACTGGATAGGAGATATCTTCGCAAACAGCGCCGCCAAGTCTTTTGAATCGGTACCGCGCATAAGGTTTCCCGGGGGCAGTTGAAGCAGTAATGACCTTGCGGCATCTTCCATTAGAAATAACCCAAGCCTCGGTCCGCGAGTTAACGTCTTCCGAAAATCCTCTACGGCGGCGGACATGCCTTCCGCGTGAGTCAATTCACCTGAAGCATGACCTATCGAGAGCTCGGATTCTACCCTTGTTATATATGTAGCGAAGAATTCGCGCACTTCATGCGCGTTCTCGCGATTGTGCCGGGACAGCCATTGTTTGAACCGCAGGTTGTTTGCCTGGAGTTCTCGCAGCACCACCTCGCCTGCTCCAGGGATTGGCTCTATGAGTGCCTGCATGTCGGAACCGAGCAGATGATCAAGCTCCTTCAGCGGGTTCATAGATCGCTCATTTGCCAGAACTGGTAGAACAACACCACTGTAGCCGCAACTTGCGTGAGAATGATCGATGCGATAACGCCGGTGATGCCGAAGTACCAGAGCAAGGGAACAAGCGTACAAATCTGTATAACGGCAGTGATGCTATTCCATATATATAAGTCTCGCTGGTGTGCGTGGGCGAGCATGATGAGGTTGATGACGTTCTTCGGAGTGAATAACAACAGAGTCGATAGCAGCTGTGAGTAGAACACCGCATCGAGGTATTGCGGGAAGAAGATTCTGAATAGAAACGGTGCGGCGATGATGTAAGCAACGACCATGAGAACCACGATCGCAAACAGGCGGAGCATCTTGGACACCGCGCCGCGTTTGATCTCGCCGAGCGGTCGTGCGGCGAATTTCGGTAAGCCAAGCGCGAATAGATTATTGAATAGCATTCGCATTTGCACGACCGGTGAAAAGGCCAAGGAGTATACGGCAACAGCCGCCGGGCCGACGATGTGCCAGATCAGAATCCGGTTTAAGTTTTCTCCCACTACCGCATTGAGCGTTCCGATGACACTGAGGTGGAAACCATATCGGACTGTTTCGTCGTCGTCTTGCGTCGCCAGAATTCGATCTCGCCTTACCGTATAGTAATGCCCAACTACTCGCAGCACCGTATATGGCAGGAAGTATGCGACCAGTATCCAAGGAAGCGATGTAGTCAGGTACATCGTAACGACGAGAGCCAGAACTGACACTATCTGTATGCCGGTCCGTTGTACTGCGGACTCTTTGAAGAGCTGCTTGCCTTCGAGGTATCCAAAGTAGAGCGTGAACGTATCGACGAAGGGGAGGAATGCGGCGCATATGGCAAAGCTGATGGCGAGTTCGGCATTACCCTGCAGAAAATAATATCCTGCCACCGCGAACGCCCCCACGCTTCCGAGCGTGCCCCAACGAACCTTTGCCCTCAGGCCAGCGACTAGCGCGCCATTCTTGCCGCGCGCTGCGGCCCTGCGCACAGCTGTGTCCATATCGTCGAGCGTTGGTATTTCCAGTATCGCGAAGAGCGAAAGCACGTATTTGTAGGCGCCGAAGGTCTCGCGTGGCAGGAGATTCGCAAATACAATGGCGAGCCCGAACGACGCGACGGCGGCAGCGATCTGGGCAGTGGTAAGCCAGAAGCCGCCCGTGGCCAAATAGACCATGTCCGTCTTCGTGTACCTCTCACTCCATCGCAAGAATTTCACGAGCTGAGTCAGCATCGACTGCATCGGTTCATACTAGCTCGCACGACAGTGTCATGCCAGAGTGGTGCTATAGTTGCCGCGATGTCCAGGATCCTCATGCTCTCGTATAGCTTCGACGGCAAGGTAATCCATGATAGGGGAGCGTTTGAATGGAAACTTAGGCGCACAGGGTATGCGCCGGACGACACATTCCTCATCGTATCTTGGAGTAAAAGGAGAGAGACCATTCATTTGTCAGAACACATTACAATCGAAAGTCTTCCTGCTGTCGTCGGGCATCGCAGGTACATTTATGATATCGCGTTTCCGTTCGTTGTCTTGCTTATGCCCGCGGTCCGCAGGTTCGCTCCCTTGAGGATCAGTATTGCAGACTTTCCACTCGTATGGGGAGCATACGTAGCAAAGATCGTGACAGGAGCACGCATAGAGCTGCATATAGGCAGATTGCCGCGTGACCTCGCACGGACTCGCTCTCGGTTTCATGTTTTGTATGAATACGTTCATGAGCGTCTAGGTTACCGCTTTCCTGATGTATATGTCGCAATCAACGAGGCGACAAAAACATATGTACGCGGCCTTGGTGTACCGGAAGAAAGAATCAGGTTAAAACCACCGGATACTATCAGCGCCGATTCTCAGTTTATTCGCGAGGCGAAGCCGGGAAGGGTGCGTACGAGGCTAGGAATTTCGAGTGATTCGCCGATTATTTTCTCGGTTGGGCGACTTGAACCGGAAAAGGCATTCGATGAATTGATACGAAACTTCGCAGCTGTGAGATCAGATGCACATTTGATAATCGCAGGTGAGGGCCGTTTGGCAGAGTCGCTTCGCGAGATTTCGCTAAATCTAGGGGTGGAGGCTCGAGTGCATTTCGTAGGGTCGGTCAGCAGGAAAGATTTATGGGACTTTTTCGCCGATGCGAATGTATTTGCCCTCTTGTCGCGGAGCGAGGGACTTGGTCTTGTTGTATGGGAAGCTATGTATGCGGGCGTGCCCGTGATTGGGAGGCCGATAGGAGGTATTAGGGAATCCGTCGGTGCGGATGGCGAACGTGGGTTGCATTGGGATACTGCAGATGGAGCCGAATCTTTTGCTATTGCTGTAAAGAAGTGTGTAGACAGGGAGGAGACAATACAAGTTATGTG
>CBIMKN010000049.1:0-6350 GCA_966244515.1 uncultured bacterium | reverse complement strand
TCGAAATGCATCTTTCGGCGCTCCAGAATCCCGAGGCGTGGACCAAGACAGATCGATGGAGCGAGGAAAAAGTCGACGTCTTGTTCAGAACGCAGCTCAAGGCGGGCGGCGAGGTGGGACTCGGCTTCACGCACGAAGAGCCGCTCACTGCGCTCATGCGAGAACACATCTCTTCGTATAAAGACCTGCCCGCGTATCCGTACCAGTTCCAAACCAAGTTCCGCAATGAGGAGCGAGCGAAGAGCGGGCTCATGCGTACTCGCGAGTTCGTGATGAAAGACCTTTATTCCTTTGCAGCGAATGAAGCAGAGCACCAGAAATTCTATGATCAGGCGGCGGATGCATATATGCGCATATTCTCGCGCGTCGGCATCGGCGCTATTACGTACAAGACGTTCGCTTCGGGGGGATCGTTCAGCAAATTCAGCCATGAATTCCAGACCGTGTGCGACGCGGGCGAAGATGTGATCCATGTCCACAAAGATGGCCGTGTGGCGATAAACAAGGAGGTTTTCACCGACGAAGTGAAGAGGGGTCTGGGGCTCAGCGACGACTTCACAGAAGAGAAGGCCGTTGAGGTCGGTAACATCTTCACTCTGGGCACCCGCTTCTCGGAGGCACTTGGTCTCTCGTATAAAGACGAAGCAGGGAATAGCACACCGGTCTTCATGGGCTCCTATGGCATCGGTCCCGCGAGGCTCATGGCCGTCGTCGTCGAGACACTTTCAGATGAAAAGGGCATCGTGTGGCCGGAAAGTATCGCGCCGTTCTCTGTGCATCTCGTGTCGATAACCGGAGGCAACGCGGATGTGCAAAATGAAGCCGATAAGCTCTACGAACTTTTGCGCGAGCACAACGTCGAAGTTCTCTACGATGATCGAGATGTGCGAGCAGGGGAGAAATTCGCAGATTCTGATCTCATCGGCATACCGAAGCGCGTGATTATTTCCGAGAAGACGATCTCGCAGGGCGGCGTGGAGGTTATATCGCGTGGGAGCGGCACCACCGCTTTTGTGAACGATAGCGACATCGTCGAACACCTGAGCAAATAGTATGAGCACTTTCCGCAAACGGCTGCGCAGCTACAAAGAGCGCTTCCTCGGACTTTTTTCCAACGATATCGGCATCGACCTCGGTACGGCCAACACGCTCGTGTACGTGAAGGGGCGCGGCATCGTTATCAACGAGCCATCGATCGTCGCGGTCAATACAAAGACAGGGCAGGTCGTCGCTGTAGGTCAGCAGGCGAAGGACATGATGGGACGCACGCCTGCTCACATACAGGCGGTACAGCCAGTCGTCGATGGTGTCATTTCGGACTTCGAGATCACATCCGAGATGCTTTCGTATCTGATCAATAAAGCGCAGGCAGGACACTCGAAGCTGCTCGGGCCGCGCGTCACGGTGGGCGTACCTTCTGGCATCACCTCGGTGGAAGTGCGCGCGGTACGCGATGCGGCACGTGCTGCGGGCGCGCGAGAAGTGCACATAATCGAAGAACCGATGGCTGCGGCGATCGGCATCGAGCTTCCCATACACGATCCGCAGGGGAGCATGGTCATCGACATCGGTGGTGGTACGACGGATATCGGCATCGTCTCGCTCGGCGGTCTGGTAAATGCGCGCAATGTCCGCATCGCCGGCGACAAGTTCAATCAAGACATCGTGAGTCATATACGCAATGAGTACAAGATGCTCATCGGCGAGAAGAGTGCCGAGGAGCTCAAAATGGCGATCGGTAGCATCGCACCAGCGCGCCAGCACATGGAGGCAATAATCCGCGGTCGGGACCTCGTCACCGGTCTCCCCAGAGAGATCATGGTGACCGATCAGGATATCCGCAACGCGATAGGGCACTCTGTGGAGGAGTTGGTCGATTCGGTGAAGGAGGTGCTCGAGACCACACCGCCCGAGATCCTCTCCGACGTCATGAGACGCGGCATTTATCTTGCGGGAGGCGGAGCTCTTATACGCGGTCTCCCTGAGTTCCTCACGCGCAATCTCGGCGTCCCAGTCATTGTCGCGACGGACCCTCTTACGGCCGTTGTCCGCGGCACATCGATCGTACTCAATGATCTTGATCGGTACAGAGAGTCGCTCCTTAAGAGCGATGACGAGCTGGTACCGACGGAGTAGGCATGTCCTCTCAGTACTCTTTCAGCAGCAGGAATGATGGCCGCAGTGCGCGCCGGAAGCTTTTCTACGCGACGCTCTTGATCCTTTTTGTGCTCTCGCTCGATATGCTCTCGGGCGGCGCAGTGCGCTCTCTCGTGCAGCGTGCAGGCTCTGGCGTGTGGATCGCTAGCTCGCGTGTGAGGAGTGCGATTTTTGATTCCGGGTACTTCTCAACGCGGCACTCACTCGCTGTCGATAATCAGTCGCTGCGGGAACAGCTTGATCAAAGCAAAGAAAAAGCGGCGGCGTACGAGGCTCTCCGCCAGGAGAACGAGATACTACGCTCTCTTCTGCATCTCTCGGACGAAGAGCAGGGCATCACTGCCCCCATCGTTTCCTCGGTGCGTTCGTCGCCGTATGGCACATTTCTGGTCGGTGCGGGCGAGCGCGATGGTATCGTCCCTGGAAGTCTCGTGATGACCGGTGGAGGATTCGTCGTCGGCCGCGTAAGCGAAGTGCGCGAGCGCACGACGCTGGTCACCGAAGTCTTTGCTGGCGGTGCAGAGGTCGACGCAAACATACATGGCGCAGTCGCGCTCGCAGAGGGCCGTGGCGGCGGCAATGCGGTCGTGGAAATGCCGCGAGGTATCGAGATACAAGTGGGTGAGCCGGTCACGGCGCCGCAGCTCGGCGGAAGATCGATCGGGCTCGTGGGTCACGTCGAGTCTGACAGCGCGAGCGCATCACAAACCGTCTATGTCAGTCTCCCTGTGAATCTCTCCTCTCTCAAATACATTTATATCGTCCCGCTCCACTGATCGTATGCGCATTTCTATCGCGTTAATCGGTTTTGTGAGCGCGATCGCTGGCATGCCATGGCTTACTGCGCTCTGCATACTCGCGCTCTCCGTGAGATATCGCGCGTGGGAAGTAGTTTTGCTCGGCCTCTTTATGGATTTCATGTGGTTGCCGACGGATGTTTCGCTGTACTCCTTCCCGTACTTCACGCTCGGTTCCATCGTTATCGTGTGGCTGTTTGAGCCGCTTCGCATCCAATTTTTGCGATAGGACGCGGAGTAGTATAGTGAGCGCATGGTTTTCTTCAGACGCTCTAGAATGCGACGCGTACGTGAAATAGCTCCTGAAGACATCTTTCTAGACTCAAGCAATCTGCCAGCGTTAAGCGCGAGTCAATTCGAAGGGCGTGTCGAGAAGCCTGTCGCATTGCGTGCGATCTTTGCCGTGGGCGTGTGCTTTGCGATCGTTGTGGTCGGCTTCGGGTACCGCGCATTTTCTCTGCAAGTGGTAAGCGGCGCGGAATATGCTGATATTTCTCGAGAAAATACGCTCGACCGTTCGCTTATATTCGCGACCCGCGGCGTCATCTACGACCGACGGGGTGTTGAGCTTGCCTGGAATGAAGCGTATCCATCGAGCACGAGCGCATCTTCGACAGAAGAAGACGCGGCGCATGACACGCCAGTGCATCCGAGCGACATGTACGCGCTGAGGAAATACAGTCCGCTTCAGGGTCTCTCGCATATCATCGGCTTCGTGCAATATCCAAAGGCTGATGCAAAGGGGAAATGGTGGCGAGAGGATTACACAGGCATTTCCGGCGTCGAGCTTTCCTACGATTCGCTTCTCGCCGGCGAGAATGGCAGCGCGATCATAGAGACTAATGCGCTGGGTGACACGGAACGAGAGAACATCGTCGTCCCGCCGCAGAACGGTACCGATATAACGCTCTCCATTGACGCTGAAATGCAAAATAAGCTCTATTCGCTTCTCTCGACGCATGCCGTAAAACAAGGATTCAAAGGTGGTGCCGCTGTGATCATGGATGTGCGCACCGGCGAGCTTCTGGCGCTGACTTCCTTTCCAGAGTACGACCATGAGGCGTTCGTAGAAGGCAACAGCGATGCGGTGAGGGCAGCGTCGAACGATCCGCGCACGCCGATGCTCAATCGCGCTGTGGCCGGTCTGTATACGCCAGGATCGATCGTGAAGCCGATGTTCGCCGCCGCTGCGCTTCAGGAAGGGATAATCTCGCCAGAGAAGCAGATACTATCGACCGGCGCGCTCGTCTTGCCGAATCCGTACAATCCCGACGCACCGTCGATATTCCGCGACTGGACCGTGCACGGACTCGTCGATATGCGCACCGCTATTGCTGTATCGTCGGACGAATATTTCTATGTGGTTGGCGGCGGCTTTGGCTCGCAGAAAGGGCTCGGTATCTATAAAATCGATGAGTACGCGAGCAAATTTGGCCTCGCGAGCACCACGGGGATCGATCTGAGAGGGGATACTGAGGGGATCATCCCGACGCCAGAGTGGAAGGCGCGAGTCTTCGGCGAAGACGATCCATGGCGCATCGGCAACACGTACCACACGTCTATCGGGCAGTATGGTTTCCAAATATCGCCGCTGCATGCGGTGCGCTTCGCCGCAGCGATCGCCAACGGCGGAAAATTGTTGAAGCCGCAGCTTCTCGCGAGCTCGACCCCCGAGTATACGGAAGTGGGGATCAAGGATGAGTATCTGCAGGTCGCCCGCGACGGTATGCGCATGGCCGTCACTTCGAATCGAAGCGACGCGACGGTGAAGTCGCTCAATATCGGCGGGATAAAGATAGCTGCGAAGACCGGTACCGCACAGCTCGGCGTACGGAACGAGTCGATGAACTCGTGGTCCGTAGGATTCTGGCCTGCGGATAATCCGAAGTACGCGTACGCGGTCGTGCTTGAGAAAGCCCCTGCAGGCACTCTCTCTGGCGCGTCGCCCGCCATGGCCCCGTTCTTCCATTGGCTCATTGCGAACAGGCCGGAATACGTGGAATAGTTATTCGACTTGGCAATTTCTACCCCTCCTGTACAATGCTTCCACCGCGCCTATAAAGGCGCGTTTCCTAGCTAAAACTATGACCGAAGAAGCCAACTACCTCAGCAAAGAGAAGTTCGACGAGCTTACCACTGAGCTCGAGCACCTCAAGACGGTTCGCCGCCGCGAGATCGCGGAACAGCTCGAATACGCACGATCCCTCGGCGATCTTTCAGAGAACGCCGAATATGAAGAGGCGAGAAACCTTCAGGCAGCGACTGAGGATCGCATCCGCACGATCGAGGAGCAGCTCTCTCATGCTCGCATCATCGAGCATACGAAAGGCAGCACTGTTTCTCTCGGCAGTGTGGTGACTATTCAGAAGCAGGGCGAAAAAGAGGAACACACGTACGAGATCGTGGGATCCGCAGAAGCGAACATGCAAGAGCACAAGATCTCGCACCTCTCTCCAATGGGCGCGGCGCTCATGGAAAAGAAAAAAGGAGACACGTTCTCCTTTGAGACGCCGAAAGGCCTCCAGAAGTACAAGATCATCAACGTCAAATAATCAAAACCGCCCCTCTGGGGCGGTTTTGATTTTGGACTCTATGCGGAGGAATGGTATATTCTGTTGCGTTCGAGGGCCTGTAGTTCAGTGGTAAAACGCCGCATTCGCATTGCGGAGGCGGGGGTTCGATTCCCCCCAGGTCCACACCGCGAATTCAGAAGGGGCGCAGTGCGCCTCTTTTGAATTTGTGGCGCATTGGCCTGAGGGGAATCGAAGGGCGGAGCCGGAGAAATGCGCAGCATTTCTTTCCGGCGAGCCAGGGCAGTGACCACTTAATGAGCGTAGTGAGTTTAGTGAGTCACGCCGATTCCCCCCCCCAGGTCCACAGTCAGTTCATCAGCCAAATAGTGCCGTTGAGTATCGTTGCAAAGAATATCCAGCACGCGTACGGGATAAGGAGCCACATGGCGCGCTTGTCGATGTCGCGCGCGCCCATGGTTAGCATCACGATACACCAGAGCAGCAGGAGTATCTCGATGAAGGCGATAAGGATCGCGTGGAATCCGAAGAAGAAGATTGACCATGCGGCATTGAGAAGCAGGTGGCAGAAGAAAAGAGGTACCCATCCGCGCATTTCACGCGCGTGCGGGTCTTTCTCCCAGACGATATAGAGCGCGGCGGCCATCATGCCGTAGAGCGTGAACCACACTGGTGCGAACAGCCAGTCGGGCGGCGTGAAGAACGGCTTGTCGAGTTGGGCGTACCATCCGCGTACGCCGTCTTGTACGAATATGGAACCGAGGAAACCGGCCCCGTACGAGGCGAGGATAGAGATCCCCAAGCGCATGAATGAGCGCATCATGGGCTTGGAGAAACTCGCGCTCGTAGCGCTCGTCGTGTGCCT
>CBIMKN010000048.1:0-6388 GCA_966244515.1 uncultured bacterium | reverse complement strand
CGGTTGGAAGAACACGTGCGTCTCGCGCTGCGCGGGCGTCGCCAACCCGAACTGCGTGTCGAATTGTCAGAAGCGCGCATCGACCTGCCGCTCGACCGGCTGCTTCTTCGCCGCCGCCGAGAGCCGCGACTACTGCGGCCTCGTCAAGAAGTAACGGCAAAGCCGCCGCGCTTCGACAGAACTCCTTGCCCGCCTCCGTGCGGGCATTTTTTTTGCGCGAATGTACTATGAAGAGACTCCCATGACCCCTCGGCAAAA
Organism: uncultured bacterium; assembly: GCA_966244515.1. Taxonomy (GTDB): domain Bacteria; phylum Patescibacteriota; class Minisyncoccia; order Phycocordibacterales; family UBA2100; genus UBA10103. Next base: position 6,130 of record CBIMKN010000048.1, on the reverse strand, counting down.
ACTCACGGCAGTCGGCACTGTATTCCGCAAAGAGGTCGGGAAGATATTCCGCATCCCTGTGCAGACGCTCATAGCGCCCATCGTGACGACACTTCTCTTCTTTATCGTCATCGGCGGTATTCTCGGCACAAAGATCGGCACGGTGTATGGCGCTTCGTTCGTAGACTTTGCCGTGCCGGGCGTCATATTGCTTGCGGTCATCGTCAACACCTTCGTGCATGTCGCGAAGAACATCTTCATGGCGCGCAAGGTTCACAACAACATGGAGGAGATCGCCGTCTCCCCCATGCCCGCGTGGCTCATCAGCTCTGGTTTCGCTGCGGCGGGTATGGTGCGTGGGTTCCTCGTGGGAGCAGTGGTCCTTTTCGTATCGCACTTCTTCGACCCTATCTCGATCGCGCACCCGATCGTTGCATTCACATTTGTATTCTGCACGGCACTCGCGATGGCGTCATTCGGCGTCGTGGCCGGGCTTCTCAGCAGTAACCTCGAGAACATTTCGACGGCAAATACCTTCCTTATTACTCCAGCCACCTATATCGGCGGCGTTTTTCACTCGACGCTATTCTTGCCCCCTCTCGCAGCAGCAATATCTGCGTGGAATCCCGTCTTCTATCTGATCAATGGGTTCAGGTATGGCTTCATTGGCGCTGCGGACACAAGCCTCACGCAGAGCTTCATCGCGCTCGCGCTCATCACGGCCTCGGCGATCGGTGCCGCGTACATCTGCGCGCGCATGCGCGCGGGGCTGGTCCGGTGATCTACGGCTTCGGCACTCTCTTCAAGACGCGCTCGCCGATGTCTTTCCCGAGCGTGAATCCATTCGTATTGTCGACTTCAAAATGGATGCCCGCATAGAGCCGCGTATCTCTCGCCTCTTCTGCCATCGCCATGTATTCATCAGCGCTTTCAGGGAACCACGCACCGAGTATCGTCGCCGCTGCTGCTGACACCGTAGAGTGTCCCGACGGATAGCCTGGGAAGAATGGCGTCTCTGCGATCGGTTTGAAGCCTTCGATTCGCTGGAATGGTCTCGCAGACCAGTACGTATACTTCTTGTCCCAACAAATGATGAACGTGTCGGCGAGAGCTTGTGCGAAAGCCTTCTGATAGCGGGCGAGCTCTCTATCGTCCATGTCCTTGCCGTGTGTTTGATAGAAAATGTCGAGCCACATCCACGCGGGGGTTCCCGTGCCCTTGCCTCCCCACCACTTGAAGATGCGGTCGCGCCACGCTTCCCTCTCGCCGACGCTCGCTTTCATGAGCCTGATCTGTTCTTGATCAGCAGCAGATCCCACAGCAGGCGGAGCGGGCATATTGAATGTTTCGCTATCAAGGATCCAGCGCTGCCACGTGCCTGCGTCAGGATTGATCGGTTCAACTTTCTTGCCTTTCTCATTGACCGGCCTCCAATACGCCTCACCCGAAGGGATATCGACAGTCATGTGCGGCGTATATGACGTATCGGGAGTGCGATCGTGCTGAGGCTCTTTGCTCCAACGCTCTTTGTAATCGGCCACGATCGCGAGCGCATCCTCCGAGAGCGTCACCTCTCGGTCGCCCTGGAGGCGGATGAGCATGAGCGTCGGGTCCGGTGCGGTATACGGATACATGTATGGAATGAGGTACCAAGGAGCACGGATCGCCTGCGCCTGATCACCCGTCTTTTCATACACATCGCTATAGAGGGATGCGATGTATGCGTACGCACGCGCGGCTTCGGCGGGCGGATACTCGTGATCCTGCATCACGCTCTTTACATAGTTGAGCCACGATCGAGACGGGTGCCCTTCGTCGACATAGTAGTCGAAGCGCGCTGTCATGCTCGGCATCACATAGGCGTCAAGCGAATTGGATCGGACGCGCAAAAGGTACGCGCAGCCTGCGATAAGAAGGAGTGCGATGAGTAGGAGAACCGCTTTTTGCCGCGCGAGGACGCGCATAGCTAGCTTTTCTGGATCTTGTTCGGCAAGACCTCTTCTTCGATGAACTTCTTGAACGTCGGATCGAGCTCAGCCATATCCTTGATAGCGGTAACGACATAGCCGCCCCACTGCTGGCCCCATGAGTCGCGTGCAAACTCCGCAAGTTCATTGGTCTCCACATATGGGTCGGCGCGCACGAGCCTGATCGCCTCCGCGAGGTGCTCTTTGGCCTTCGCCTCGTCCTTCTCTATCACCATGATGAACTTCGCTTCGAGTACGTGCGAGTACGGGAGCAGCTGTTGTGATGATGCATTGTTCTGCGCGAGAATCGTGTCACGAAGCTCAGAGTACGCCTTGCGCGCATCCTCTACTGTGTATGTGGTGTCCCCCTTCGCGACGAGACCGTTGATGATGAACGCTCTCCAGTAGAGGTACCCCGCATACTGGCGCGTATTCGTATACTTGGTACCGCGCTTCTGGATCTCCTGCACATCGAGCGTCTCGGCTTCACCGAGATACTTCTTGGTGAGATCGATGTACTGCGCCTCGGTCTCAGCGTCGAGCGGGCGAATGAGCGCGCGATTGATATACCACCTGCCTATCTGCGCTGCAGTGCGCGCACTCGGACTGATCTCGTTGTACGCCCATTCGAGAAGTCTTCGCGCAGAAAGCGCCGAGTCGCTGTCTACCCAATATTTAGAGAAGGGCTCGCCTTTGAATATCTCGGCGAGCGTCTCCGGATCCCGTCCGAAGCTGCAGTATGTGAACGCGAGTCGGCTGAGGTTCTCCGCCCGTACTTCCGCAGAAAGTTCCGGGTTCATGATGTTCTTCTTCAGGTTGCGAATGTATTCGAGCGCATCCTCTTGCTCACCCGATGCCTTGTACTGTACGAGCGAACGCTGGTTTATGATCGCCTCCTGCTTCGGCGTGAGCCCGCTCTCCGATCCCGTGGCCTCCGCCTGAGCGACTACGGTCTGCAGTTCCTGCATCTTTTGGGACGCTGCCGCGTAATCACCCTGGCCTTGAAGGGCGACTATATTGCGCACTTCGTCGGTGTACTGGTTGGCCTGCGTAGCTTGATCTTTCGATAGGTACTGCAGATATGCATAGAATCCGCCTACGCCAAGCGCGCAGACGAGCACGAATATACCGATGAGCTTCAAATGACCACCGCTCGAAGGGAGGGCCGGTATTGGTTGCTGTTGGTTTTGTAATTGCTGTTCAGGAGGCATATGAAAAAGGGTTCAGGATCGCGAAGGGATATCAACCCCCTCCTCCATAGTAATCCTGATAGTACTCTTGGTAGTACGACTGGTAGTAAGGCTGCGAGTACGGCGCATCGGCGTACACCTTATCGCCAAGGATCTCAGAGACAGAATCCAGCTCGCTTCCGCTCTTCACATACCCGACAAGAGCGGCAATAGATGCACCGATTGCTCCGATACCAGCGAGCAGACGCTTCATGCCCCAACTATATCACGACAGCCCCATCAGCCCCATACTCAATGTTCATTTTGTGGATACTTCGCGCAAAGTGCGCCGCATTCTGGCTTGTGGGGCCCATTGCGTGCGTTACAATCCCCTCAATGCAGCCTGAATTGAGCGCTCTCGTCGATACGAGCACCGATGCGATCCTCACACTTGGCTATGATGTTGCGGCAGTGCAGTTCGTACACGAGTGCACGATGGACACGGAGCACGTGCCCGCGGTCAACATCCCGAATTACATCGACAAAGCTCCGCTCGCGAAACTTCTCCCCCGCGACTACCCCACGTGGTCATGGTCGGAAAAGGGCCGTGCGTTCGTCAAAACGCATCCTGATTCGGTGACCGACGCTCTGCGCGACCGCGCGCAGCTGTGCACCGATAAGATGAAAACGATCTCGTACATGATGCGCCGCATCAATCAGTACAGGAATCAAGTTCGCACCGGTCTCGACTTCCAAGAACTCATCTACACTGCCAAGGAAAACCAAGCTCGCCGGCTCAAGGAATCCGGATTCGATCCGAAACTCATCATCGAATCGCCGTACGTCGTCTACTACGCTGATGCGCTCGGCATCTCCATAGAGCGCGCGGCCGAAGAGATCCTGCTGCAAGCAAAGCTCGATCACGAATTCCTCGCCAAGAACGAGAAGCTACGCATGACCTACTTCAACAAGGTGCGCTCTGCCGAAAGCGAGGCGGATCTCGCCGACGCGCGACGCGATTTCAACAAGTACTTGTAGCCATGGAGAATCCTCGTTTCATCTACATCAACCCACCCCCGGCCCTCGCGCGCAACATGCAGCGACCGGATGTTGAGCTCTTCTCCAACTTCTTCAAACTCTACGGCGCATGGGTACTGCCGATCGACCGCACGGGCACATTCACGACCCCGTTTCGCACCAAATCGCTTTATCCACTCGCGAAATTCCGCAAGTTCTCGAAGACGTACGAGGACGTGTGCAATGAGCGCGCGAAAGAAGTGCTTGAGCGCGCGGAAAAACTCGGCAAGGATATGTACGTCTTCTACTCGGGCGGCATCGACTCCACGTGTATGCTCGTCTCCCTTCTCAAGAACGCGACGCCTTCGCAGAAGAAGATGATCGTGGTCTTGCTCTCGCAGGAGAGCATCATGGAGAACCCGCGCTTCTTTGACGAGCACATCCGCGGCAATCTGCGCGCTGAATCGAGCACTATGTTCCCCTACATTCTCGGCACGGACGATTTCGTGCTCTCAGGCGAGAACAACGATCAGGTCATGGGTTCGGACAAGGTCGGCAGGCTCATACTTACGTATGGCACGGGTGCCATTCACGCACCGTACAAGCGCGAGACCTTCGAGCAGTTCTTCGGCGCGAGCTGGAATAATGATCCGCGCATCACGAATTTTTACCTCGATCTCTTCGAGAGGCTGCGCGATGCAGCGCCGGTGAAACTCGAGACCAATTTCGAGTATCTCTGGTGGATCAACTTCGCGCTCAAATGGCAGGCCGTGGTCATGTACACGCTCATGTTCGCCGCGAAGCGCAACGTACCCAATATCACCGAGGAGTATTTCGATACGCACTACACGTCCTTCTACAATACTGAGGATTTCCAGCTCTGGAGCATGAACAACCTCGACAAACGCATCAAAGATACGTGGCCCTCGTACAAATGGGTCAGCAAAGAGGTAATCCGCGATTTCACGAAGGACGAAGAGTACTTCAAGCACAAGACAAAAAAGGGTTCGCGCGCCTTCATCACGAGGCAGCAGACCGCTCACAACTTCCTCGACGAGCATCTGCGCTACAGCGATGATCTCGACCCTAAGGCGTACCTGCAGGACGCGAATGATTTCACCATCTAGGAGCCTAGTTCTGCACGCGCGCACGCCTTGCGCTTTGCGCGGGAATAGAAAATACTGAGGACAGAAAAGCGAAAGAGAATCCCGCCTCGAAACTGTCTCTACGTGCTGCCGCGCCCGTCGCGGAGCCCAGTCGTCGGCACCAGCCTGCACTGAGCAACAGCGTCTCCGCTCCGCGGAGTACACTACCGAATTCGGCGCTATTAAACGCGTCGGAATATCGCAACGACTAAGACAGGGTGCCGGCTATGCCGGTTCTCACCGCTTCCGTTCTGTATACCCTGTCCTTTGAGTACACCATACCTGAACCAAGAGGAGACTGGCCTTGAATCTGGAGCTCATCTTCTTCATTCTGCTCATCGCGAGCTGCATCGTCTTCATGTTGTGGGCGTGGCAGCAGCGCGTGAGCGTCGAACGCTACCTCGTCGCGGATCGCGGCGTGGGCCTCGCGACCGGCGGCCTCTCTACTGGAGCCGGCTGGATTCACGCACCAGCGGTGCTTGTCTCGGGCCTCTTCGCCTATCACGGCCCGTGGCACTTCGCCGCATTCTTCGTGCCGAACGTCTGCGCGCTCCTGCTGCAAGCATGGATCGCGCCGCGCGTGCGGCGGAAAATGCGCGAGAAGAAGCAGCGCTGGTACACGATGCCGCAGGCTATCGGCGGCATCTACGAGTCGGCCGCGATCCGTTCCGTGATGTTCTTCGCGACCTTCCTCGCGCTCGCGCTCGCCGTCGGCTACACCTTCGTGGGTATCCGTCAGTGGCTCGAGAACCTCAAGGACATCCCCGCGCACGAGATCGCAATGGTGCTCGCCGGACTTTCCTTCGTCTTCGTGATCTTCACGGGCTTGCCCGCGGCGATCAAGAGCGACAAG
>CBIMKN010000047.1:0-6480 GCA_966244515.1 uncultured bacterium | reverse complement strand
TCCCGTTAGAAATAGGACGCGGACAAGGATACTGCAAGTCCGAACCCTAAGACACTATCGTCGAGTAATTCTGGGCCAAATGCATTCATATAGACCGCGTGTCCGCTATTTCTAACGGGATGCATCGCAGGATTATACCAAAAGGCGCTCGCGCTCTTAGCCGAGAGAGCTGAACAAATGCTCCGCGATCCTATCAGCGGGGAGCGTGATCTCCGCGCCGGTCGCGAGGTTCTTTATCGTGTAGCGGCCCTCAAGGCGCTCTTTGGAACCGATCGCTATGACGAAGGGGATCTTGAGCTTGTCGGCTTGGCGGATCTGGTCGCCGATGCGCTTGCCGGAGAAGTTCACCGCGACCGTGATGTCGTCGCGGCGCAGGTCTTGCGCGAGGCGCATTGCGTGGCTCTTAGCCTCGTCCTCGACGATGCAGATCATGAGCTCCGTCGCTGGCGCATAGTCTGGAAGCAGGCTGTGCGCTTCGAGGAAGTCTCGTGCCGTCACATCGCCCATGGCGAATCCGACAGCGGGCACCGGCTCGCCGCCGAATATCGTGAGGAGGTTGTCGTAGCGGCCGCCGCCCGCGAGCGAGCGCTTGTTGCCCTCGTGCGTGTCGAACACTTCGAACACCATGCCCGTATAGTAATCGAATCCTCGGGTGATAGTCGTATCGACGATGAGATTGCTCACTCCCATGTGCTCGAGCGTAACGCGGAGCTCCTCGAGGTATGCGGTGGAGGTGGTGCGCTCGAGCTCGGCGATCAGCTCAACCGCCTTCTCTTCGTGGCTGATGAGCTCGGTGAGCTGTTTCTCGAAGTCTTCTACCTTTGCGCGGCGGTCGAGAAGTCGCGTGACCTCTGCGGCGTATTCCTTCGCAATACCTACTGAGTGGTACACAGCATCGAGGACGCGTCTGTCGGATACGCGGATCTCAAAATCGCGCTCCTCCGCGCCCATCGAGCGCAAGATGGCGTGCGACATGGCGATGACCTCGGCGTCAGCCTCGACACCCTCTGCGCCGACAAGGTCGGCGTTGAGCTGCCAGAATTCTCGGAGGCGTCCCTTTTGCGTACCTTCATAGCGGAAGCAATTGGCGATCGAGTACCAGCGAGCAGGGAAGGGCGTTTCGCGCTGCCTCGCAGCGATCATGCGCGCGAGCGTCGGGGTGAGCTCGGGGCGGAGCGTGACTTCGCGCTCGCCGCGGTCGTGAAATGTGTAGGTCTGCTGATTGACGATCTCTTCGCTCGTCTTCGATCGGTAGAGTTCTGCCGGTTCGAGCACGGAGGCGTTGTATTCCTCGTAGCCGAAGAGTTCGCACACGCGCTCCATGTGTTCGAACATGTAGCGCTGCACGAACTGATCTACCGGGTAGAAGTCGCGCACGCCCTTGTATGGATCCGTGGAGAGTTTGCCGTGTTTAGCCATGGCGACATTATGCCTTTTGCGAGAAATTCGGCAATCAATACGAGCTCCGTGATATACTCGCCCCTTATGCTGGACGACCGTTTTGAAATAAAAGAAGCCTCGCCAGGAGTCGGCAAAGGATTATTCGCATTGAAACCGATCAAAAAGGGCGACTTTATCCTCGAGTACACCGGCAAGAAGATACCGACCAAAGTCGCTGATGAGATGGAAGAAGCGCGGTACCTCTTCGAGGTAGATAAGAAATGGACCATCGATGGTGAAGATGAATCCAACACGGCCCGCTATATCAATCATGGCTGCGATCCGAATTCGGAATCCGAGATCCACGACGGCCACATCCTGATCTCAGCGATACGCGACATCGAACCGGGGGAGGAGATTACGATGGACTACGGAATGGAGTACTACGACGAATTCATCCGACCTGTCGGCTGCAAGTGCTCCGCGAAGAAGCACTACTAGGCGGGATCAGGCGCTGCCGATCAACACTCCTGCGAGAAAGACGAGCGCGCCTCCGAAGACGACCTGGACGATGGACGACCAGAATCCCATCTTGAAGTAGCGATAGCGTATGTATCCGATCGCGATGAGCTCTATCGCCACCACGAAATACGCGAGATAGAGCGCGATCGTGAAATTGGGCACAAGGAAGGGAAGCGTATGGAAGATGCCGCCGACGAAAGTGGCAGCGCCCACTATCGCGCCGCGAATAGCGGGGTGACCGCGACCCGTGTGCTCGCCCGTGTCGGATAGCCCCTCTGCAAAGCCCATGGAAATGGCTGCGCCGATCGCAGCTGCGGTGCCGACGAGGAAGGCGATGAATGTGTCATTGCTTGCGAACGCAGCGGCAAAAAGCGGTGCCAGGGTCGAGATCGAACCGTCGATAAGACCCACGAGGGAGGGCTGCACGACCTTGAGGAGGAACGATCGGTCCACATCCTCTATATGAAGGGCTTCTTCTATATTTTCGATCACGGGGTGTTCTGATGTCATGCCGGCATTGTACTCGCCTTTTACCGCTTTGCATCAACGCGCGGCACGGGTATCATGAGGCCATGAAAAACGGCGTCTATATCTTCTGGGGTTTACTCGTCCTCGTTATCCTGCTCTTTATCGGCGGCAGCTTCTTTGTGTCCTCGAAGCCAGGCAGGCTCGACAGCTTTGCGCAGTGCATCAAGGATAAGGGTGCCACGTTCTACGGCGCTTTCTGGTGCCCGCACTGCCAGGCGACCAAGGCGCTCTTCGGCCGCTCAGCAAAGCTCCTCCCATACGTGGAATGTTCTACGGCCGATGGCAAAGACCAGCTCCAGATCTGCAAGGACAAGAACATTCAGGGATACCCGACATGGGAATTCGCGGACGGTTCACGACAGACCGGCGAACTGACGCTCCAACAGCTCTCTGAAGCGACGGGCTGCCCGCTCCCTCAATAAGCATGTCACTCGACACGTACAATCTGCTCATAGGGCTCTCTGCTCTCGGGATGCAGATCTTCGCGGCGGCGTTCCTCGTCTTGTACTTCATTGAGAAGCGATTCGCGGACCTGCGCAGCATAGGGGATACGCTCGCGCGCTTCGGCCTCTGGATCGGTGTTTTTCTCACGCTGGGCGCGACCGTCTTTTCGCTCGTGCATTCGCAGGTCTTCGGCCTCCCGCCGTGTGATCTGTGCTGGTGGCAGCGCATCTTCCTGTACCCGCAGGCAGTGCTTTTCGCGATCGCTCTCTGGAGGCGCGACGTTTCTGTCGTTCTCTACTCGATGGCACTTACGGTGATCGGCCTCTGTTTCGCGATCTACCATCACACGCTCCAAATGATGCCTTCAGGCTCACTCCCGTGCCCGTCGACGGGCCCGAGCTGCTCACAGATCCTCTTCTTGGAGTTCGGCTACATCACGTACCCGATGCTCTCGGTATCGATCTTTGCACTGCTCTTCGTCGTAATGCTCTTCGTGCGACGGCGCGCCTAGGCAAGCTTCTCCACGTGGGCTTTAAAAGCCACAAGATAGCGCTTGAGGTAGTCGCGCGTCTTTTCGTCTTTGATCTCGCCGCCGTCGATCTTCTTGTCTGAGTTGTCGACGTAAAATTCCGGTTGTCCTAGCACGTGCGCACCGAAGTAATTCATCATTCGTTTGAGATCGTACTGCGCTACGATCGTGCCGCGCGGGCCCGAAGAGGCGCCAAGCACGCCGATCGGCTTGCCGCCCCACGGATGCTCGCCCGATGGTCTCGAAGACCAATCGAGCGCATTTTTGAGCGGTCCCGGAATGCCTCTGTTGAATTCAGGCGTAAAGATGAGTACGCCGCTCGCGGCAGCGATCTTCTCTTTGAGCAGCTTTGCGGCTTCAGGGAATGCGCTCTCCTCGAGATCTTGATTGAAGAGGGGCAGGTTATCGATAGGGAGGATCTCGATACTCATGCCCTCGGCCATCTTCGCGGCCTCGACTGCGAGTGTTTTGTTAATGGAACCTGCGCGGAGCGAGCCGCAAAGTGCAACGATATTCATATATCGCAGCCTACAGCGGGAGGCGTGACGGGCAAGTGAATAACTACAGCACCGGTTCACGCGCGCGCCGCCCGCCGCGGTGCATGAGGCCCCATTCGACCGTATATCGATCGTAGCCGTGCATGAATATCGCCAAAGCCCCGCCCGCAAGGATGATGTGCGGCCACACTGCCTCCTTGAAGTAGAGAAGCGAGAGTGTGAGCCAGAAGAGGAGGAAGAGCGACCCGAAGCGGATCTCGACGCCGAAGAGGATGAATACGCCGAGGAGCAGCTCTATCGCGAACGCGCCGAGGACGAGGAACGGCGGATCGAAGGGAAAGTATGCGGTGAGGCCGTACTCTGTGACGGTCATGATGGCAAGCTCCGCGTGGAGGTACTTTGCGTAAAAAGACGCAAAGATGAGCGAGATGCCGAAGGCGACACGCAGGATCAGAAATGCGTGCTGCTCGCCCCACCGCACAATTCGGTGGATCGTGCGCGGGTAGAGGTGGTGCAGCAGGGAATCGAATGCGAGCGCCGCGTTGCCCACGATGAGCGCGATGAGCATCTCTCCGAAATAATTGATGTACGTGAGCATGTACCAGCCATAGGGGATCCACATCCAGAGGTAGGCGAGTATGAGGCCAAGCGCGAACAGTCGCGTAAGGAAACCGATCGTGATCGCGAGACCTGCGGTAAAGAGCAGGAATTTGGCGAGCGGTATGGCGGTGAGCGGCACAAAGGCGCTCATAGGGAGCTCGGGACCGAACATCGCGCCTTCGTACGCAGACATCATCATCGCAGAACCGAGCGTAATGCGCGCGATGAACGGGGCGTATCGTTTGAGCGGCGTGAGTATCGGCGTGAGGAGGCGTTCCGCGCGCTTCGACACGGAGATGCTCAGTACGGTGAGGATGGCCCAAGCAGTGATGAAGGCCCAGAAGAAGAACTGTCCCGTATGCTCGAGGATGATATCGATCACCGCTAGCGGCGGAGATTGCATCGCATCGAAGACGACCTCCGGCGAGAGTACGTACACTTCGTGCGCAAACGCCACTGCGGGGAGCGCGAGGGCCGCAAGGAAGGCGATAAGTGGTCGCATTGGGTGGTGCGTTAGGCGGGTAATGCTACAGGACAGGTTCGCGAAGGCGTTTCTTGAAGAAATATCCCTCAAGAGAGAATCGATCGTAGCCGTGCATGAAGAGCGCCGCCGCGAGGCCGAAGAGTATGACGTGTGGCCATATCATCTCTTGGAAGTACATGAGCGAGAGTGTGAGCCAAAAAGCGAGGAAGACGAGCGTCCAGCGGATCGCGATGCCAAGGAGGATCATGACGCCGATCAGGAATTCGATGATGAGCGCGCCGAGTACGACGAAGAGCGGATCGAAGGGGAAGAATCGCGTGAGGTCGTACATGATCACGACCTGGAGCGCGAGCGAGCTGTATAAATATTTCGCATAGATGGATGCGAAGATGACGCCGAATCCGAGGGATACACGAAGAATTGGATAAGCGAGCGGCCTCAGGCGCTCGATGAACCGCGGCGCATTCATCTCATTGATGTGCAGTCTGCGCGATAGTGAGAATCCGCCTCCGCCGAGGAGGATGAGGAACAGGTATACGCCGATGTGGTCTGTGTACGTGAAGATGTACCATCCGTACACGTATCCAGCGTACGCATAGATGAGCCCGAGCAGCAGAGCAAATGGTCGTGTGAATACGCCGAGCATGATTGCTATGCCGGCGACTGCGAAGAATATCTGCATGAGCATCGTGCCGCTCCCAAAGAGGCTCGTAAACGGTATCTCGGTGCCATAGAGCGCTGCGGCGTACCCGAAAGAGATCGTCGATATGCCCGCGGTGATGCGAGCCACCGGCAGCGCATAGCGCTTAAGCGTTATGAGGTAGGGGGCAGCGCGGTTCTCGAATATGCGGAAAAATGTGGCTGCGGCCACCGTGCTCACCATGACTACGCCGACGAACGCCCAGAAGAAGAATGTGATCTCATTGCCAACGTAGGCGGAGAAGGGGTCCGGGGAAGGATTTGCCATCGCCTGTCGGATCACATCGATCGGGAGCACGTAGACCTCATGCGCGAGCGCGCCCGATGGCGCGAAGAGCGCTGCGAAGGTCAGTAGGTATTTATGCATGGCGTATCATCGATCGCTCGATGTCTTCTATTGTACCGCCGACTTTCTTGCCAGGGTTCAAGATATTCAGAGGGTCGAATATCTTCTTTGTCTCGGCGAAAAATCGCATGACATTCTCACCGTACATAAGACCGAGGTACGGCGTGCGGATGATCCCGTCGTTGTGTTCGCCCGTGATAGAGCCTTTGTACTTGGCGACGATCTCGTATACCTTCGGCTGCAGCTCGATGATCTCTCGGCGCTGTTTCTCGTCGGAGAGATCCATAAGCGGAATGATGTGGAAATTGGCGTCGCCGATGTGGCCGGCGATCGTGTAGAGAAGGTGGTGCTGCTGCAGAAGCGCGTTGAGCTCGGGGATGAACTGCGGGTAGTTGTCGGGGTGCACGACGATGTCGTCGATAAACGGCGCCGCATAGAGGCCCTTGAGGTT
>CBIMKN010000046.1:0-6731 GCA_966244515.1 uncultured bacterium | reverse complement strand
TCGAGAACGCTCGGCATCGCGATAGCGCTCATCTTTGGCGCCGCATCAGTGCTGATCGCTTTCAATACGATCCGACTCGCTATCTATACATCGCGCGACGAGATAGGAGTGATGAATCTTGTCGGTGCGAGCCGCTGGTACGTGCGCGGACCTTTTATGATCGCCGGTATCCTCTACGGTATCGCTGCGGCCATGCTCGTTCTCCTGCTGCTGTATCCGATCACCATATGGCTCGGGCCTGGATCGGAGAAATTCCTCGGCACCTTCAACGTATTTGAGTACTTCACCGATCAGTTCCCGCTCATCTTCCTCGTTGTGATCGGCTCCGGTATCGCACTCGGTGCACTCTCCAGCTACCTCGCTGTTAGAAGGTATCTCAAGCACTAGTATGGCGGTGAAAAGAGGAGGTAAGTCTGGACACAAATATATTTTCGTCGTGGGCGGCGTCATGTCGGGTGTCGGCAAAGGCATCTCGACCGCTTCTATCGGTAAGATACTTGCTGCTCGCGGCCTCAAAGTGAATCTCGTGAAGATCGACCCGTATCTCAACGTAGATGCGGGCACGATGAATCCTACCGAGCACGGAGAGACCTTCGTACTCGATTCAGGTCTTGAGACTGATCAGGACATGGGCAACTACGAGCGTTTCCTCGGCCGCGATCTTGGCCCGGAGGACTACATGACGAGCGGCATGATCTATAAATCCGTCATAGAAAAAGAGCGCAATCTCGAATATGGCGGCAAATGCGTCGAGGCGGTACCGCATGTGCGCGATGAGATCGTGGAACGCTTCAAAAAAGCTGCGACGCTCGCAAAATCCGATGTGACGGTCGTGGAGATCGGTGGCACGATAGGGGATTTCCAAAATGCACTTTTCATAGATGCGGCGCGCGTCATGCACCTACAGAATCCTCACGACGTGCTTTTCGTCATGGTGTCCTATATGCCGGTACCGAGCACGATCGGCGAGATGAAGACCAAGCCGACACAAAACGCCGTGCGCCAGCTCAATGCCTATGGTGTCCAGCCCGATATCATCATCGCGCGCGCGAACATGCCACTCGATAACAAGCGCAAAGAAAAACTCGCTATCTCATGCAATGTCCAGGCAGATCACATCATCTCCGCGCCTGATGTGGACTCTATCTATGATGTGCCGCTCAATTTCGAGCGCGACAGGCTCTCAGACATTCTGCTGAAAGCGCTCGGCAAAAAGGCGAAGCAGAACTCTGATTTCGGTGATTGGAAACACTTTGTCGAGAAGGTCCACAACGGCTCTGGCACGGTAAAGATCGGCATCGTCGGGAAATATTTTGATACAGGTGATTTCGTCCTCTCCGATGCGTACATCTCTGTTATCGAAGCGATCAAATTCTCTGCGTACACGCAGGGAGTGAGGCCGCAGATCGACTGGCTCAATGCAAAAAAGTATCAGGATGATCCAGAGTCGGTGAAAGAGCTCGCGTCGTACGATGGTATCTTGGTGCCCGGAGGCTTCGGCGAGACAGGCATAGAGGGAAAGATCGCTGCGATCAAATTCGCGCGCGAGAACAAGATCCCATACTTCGGTCTCTGCTACGGCATGCAGCTTCTCACCGTGGAATACGCGCGCAATGTCGCGGGACTTCAGGGAGCGCACACGACGGAGATCAATCCGAAGGCCGCACACCCCGTCATCATGATCCTGCCAGAGCAAGTGGAGAAACTGAGACGCAAGGACTACGGCGGCTCGATGCGTCTAGGCGCATATCCGTGCGATCTTAAAGAGGGGACGATTGCGCGCGAAGCATACGGATCGGCGAGTGTTTCCGAGCGCCACCGCCATCGCTACGAAGTGAATCCTGAATACGTACAACAGCTCTCTGATGCTGGACTCGTCTTTTCCGGGACTTCACCCGACGGGCGGCTCATGGAGATCGCCGAACTCCCGAGGAGCGTACACCCGTTCATGCTCGGTACTCAGTTCCACCCCGAACTCAAGGCGCGCCCGCTTACACCGCACCCGCTGTTCGATGCGTGCCTCCGTGCAGCGAGGACGCGCAGCGCCTCATCTCGCTCAAACTCATTTCCATCAATATCGAACGTTCGATGCACCTCGACCTCGTCGGGAGCTTCCTTCAGGCATCGAACGCAGATGCCGTATGCGTACAAGAGCTCATGGAAGCAGATGCGCCGGTACTCGCGCGAGCCATGGGCAATGTGCAGTACATCTATGAACCGATGGGCAGGCGCACGGGTGAAGGCGACGTCGGCATCATGGGTCTCGGGATTTTCACCAAGATACCAGTCCAGTCCTCAGACGCTGCCTACTACGTAGGAGAACGAGGGCGTATGCTCGACTCAGACAGCGACAATGCCGCAACGTTCAATTCGTTTAATCGTATGGTGCTGCACGCGGATGTGGAACAGGGTGGCGCGCAGTACCGCATCGCGACGACGCATTTCACGTGGACACCTGATGGAAAGCCGAATGATGAGCAGCGGTCAGACATGGATGCTCTCAAGCGAGCGCTCGATACGCTCGGAGAGTTCGTACTCTGCGGCGACTTCAATGCGCCAAGAGGTGGCGAAATATTTTCGACGCTGAGTCAAAAGTACAAAGACAATATCCCGCCTGAATATTCATGGAGCCTTGATCTTGAGCTTCACCGGGCAGGGAACGGGCTGCTTCAGCGCCATGCGCAAGAGGCTGGATTCGAAGGCTTTATGGTCGACGGACTATTTACGACGACGGGTTACGCTGCGACCGACGTGAAGTTGCAGGGAGGCGTGAGCGATCATTGCGCCATAATCGCGAATATCCAGAAAATGGCGTAACAGCCGTTGACTTCAAGCGTCACCGTAGTAGCTTGGAACGAGCGGTCTCACATTGAAGACCGGCAGACGAGAGGAGCGCCAATGCAACTCATCATCAGCGGCGGCTTGAACGCGGAGCAGTACGGCAACTGGCTCGCCAGCGGTCGTGTTCGCGAAATCCATGTGTTGCCTCCGAGCAACGCGCGCCACGAATCCCGGATCCGGGACGGTGTCGCGCTCGCTCGTATGAGCAATCTCCCCATCCTGGTGCATCCGGATGCCGAGAAGTACATGAACTAAGGTGTCACCTGGCACGATATCGAAGAAGGCCCGCCTCGCGGCGGGCCTTTTGCTGCGCCGCCTTTTGGGGTGCTATACTCAGTCATGGGGGTAAAAATAACTGAAGGATTTACATTCGACGACGTCCTCATCCGGCCCGCGAAGTCCGCCATGGAGCCTTCTGAGGCGTCTCTCAAAACGACCGTAGCGGGCATCCCGCTCGATCTGCCATTTCTCTCCGCTGCGATGGATCGCGTGACTGAGCCGAGGCTCGCGATCGAGCTCGGCCGACTCGGGGGGCTTGGCGTGCTGCACCGCAACTGCTCGGTCGATGAGCAGGTACAGATGGTGCGCGAAGTCAAAGCGGCGGGCGTGAAAGTCGCCGCCGCATGCGGGCCCTTTCATGTCGAACGTGCGCTCGCGCTCGACAAAGCTCTCTGCGACGCGATCGTGATCGACTGCGCTCACGGTCACAACTTGAACGTGCTCGCGAGCGCCAAGAAGATCAAGAAGCAGCTCAAACACGCGAAGATGATCTACGGAAATATCGCGACGGGCGAAGCGGCCAAAGCCGCATGCACGTTTGCTGATGCAGTGAAAGTCGGCGTCGGTCCAGGATCCATATGCACGACGCGCCTTATCTCCGGTGTCGGCGTGCCGCAGCTTTCGGCAGTCATGGAAGTTGCTGCTGTCGCAGCTAAGAAGAAGGTTCCGGTCATTGCTGATGGCGGTATGCGAAATTCCGGGGATATCGCGAAGGCGCTTGCTGCAGGCGCGTCGGCCGTGATGTGCGGCAATCTTTTTGCGGGCACCGATGAATCGCCCGGCAAGATCGTGATGAAAGACGGTAGAAAACTCAAAGAATATCGCGGCATGGGTTCGCAATCGGTGATAAAAAGCGCTTCGGGATCGGAGAGGTATTTTACGCACGGCAGGAAGGCGGTACCGGAGGGCGTCGAGGCGCTCGTGCCGTGGAAAGGCCCGCTCTCTGAGATCGTCGCATCGCTCGCTTCTGGTCTCCAGGTGGGCATGGGGTATGTCGGGGCGCGAAATTTCAAAGAATTCCAGAAGAAGGTGACGTTCATCCGCATTACGCACGCTTCTATCGCAGAGGGGAAGCCGCACTCACTTGAGGGTATAACGGGGTAGAATCCTCATATGAATATCTGGCGCGGTTTCTGGGAGTGGTACGAGCGGACCTATACGCTCAATGTCTCGATCGCACTCGGGCTTTTCCTCATACAGATCATCCACCTCGTGTGGCTTTCGGGAGAGGTGGTATGGGCGCACGTCTTTGGCGCGCCACTCTTTACCTTCACCGGCATCTGGGAAGCGATCATCGTACTCGTCGACTATACGGAGATACCCGCGCTCATTTCGGTGTCGCTGGTGTACATCAATGAGCTTCGACACGGGGGCGGCTTCAAGAGCATCCTGTATCTCGTGTTCTTAAATTCGCAGTGGTTGCACATATTCTGGATCACGGATGAGTACGTGGTCACCATGTTCAATAATCCCGGCACCGTGCTTCCGATCTGGCTCGCGTATCTCGCGATCGCCATCGACTATCTTGAGCTGCCGGTCATGCTCGATACGCTCAAGAAATTCAGCGCAGCCATTCGCGACAGGCGTGTGGGCGAGTTCCTCAAGACAGAGCTGAGGAACGAAGAGTAAGCCAGTCATTTAGGTATACTGTTCATCATGAGTATCGAAAAGGGGCTTCGCCACTCGGTGCCTGAGAGACCGGTTACCGAGGGCGATGTGGATCGAATGCTTCAGTTCTTTCCGGAGGAGAATCAGGAGCGGCTCGAGAAGAGGCTTGAAGGCTTGAGTCTCGCCGAACAGGTCGCCTTCCTCAAAGACGCACTCAAGAAACGTCATGAGCTGACGAAATACACGTCCGACCGTCTTCCCGTAGCGTCAAATATTTCCCAAAGAGCACTTGATCGTCTACAAGAAGAGCGAGGCCAGATCCCGGTCGGAAGGGGTGAGAACGGACGCGTGTTCGAATTGTCACCCGCGGACGAAGAAGCGGGAGTCACGGCCGTATTCAAGGCTCTCATCCGTCCGCCGCTTGAATTCCACAACGACCTGCTCACAGAAGGGTCATTCCAAGCAGATGTCGCGGCTTTCGCAGATGAGAGATCAGACCTCTGTGTCGGTGTGCCGCATCCGTACTACATCGCTGCATCTGATAAGGGGTACGTGCTTGCTATGGAGAAGGTGCCCGGTTTCTCAATCGATAAGATCCTGGAGAAGGGTCTCAAATTGCCGCCGGAGTGTGATATCGACAGAATTGAGGCGCATTTGCAGGAATTCGTTGAGGCAATGAACGAGGCAGGTTTTTACCATCGTGATCTGCGAGAGGGCAACATCATGATCGATCCGTACGCGACGGAAAGTCACATCGCAGCGTACATCATCGACTTCGGGGTAGCGACCAAGGCGGAGAACAGACAGAAGGCCTATGAGACACTTGACGGATTACAAGACCATGTTATGATTAAGAAAGTGATTGATCGTCTCCGCGCCCAACAGGCTATGGCCTAGTCGTGGGCATACAGGAGGTCCTATGCCATCCGAACACATGAAAACACTCATCCGCGAGAGCATCAAAGCTCTCGAGGGAAAGGAGGCGGGCGCACTCGTCCCGATCAAGGACGCTTCGCCCCATTTCGTCTCACTCACAAAAGATCACAAGGAAAACGGACTCATGTTCCTTTTTCCTGCCGTGATCGACGATGCGACTTACTACGTGTACATCAAACAATGAAAGGATGCGTCCGACCCTGAGAACCCCGCGCACGGCGGGGTTCGCGTTTTATATGATCTTCGGTAGAGTACGCGCATGGAATTGATCGCAGGCCTCGTGGCGGCACTTGTCGCGTTCTTCGCTTCCTTCGTACCGAGCTTTGGAGAGGAGCTCAGATACCGACTACCGCTGCCCTCGATATCGGAACAGCCTCGCGCGGACATTTTGTTCGGGGGTGACATGATGTTCGACAGGTCCGTGCGAGTCGCCATGCGGGAGAATGGGGAAGATTTCATATTCTCGTGCCTCGCCGATATGCTCGCAAAGCCTGATCTCGTCGTTGCGAATCTTGAGGGCCCGATCACGGATAATCCGTCGATCAGCATCGGCAGTTCGCCAGGTGGCGCGAACAACTTCACGTTTACTTTTGCGACGTCGACCTCGCAGCTCCTTAAGAGGCACAATATCTCGCTCGTAAATCTGGGGAACAACCACATCATGAACTTCAGCCGCGATGGGCTTCTCCAGACCAAGCGATACCTCGATGAGGCGGGTGTACGGTATTTTGGCGATCCTGATGCGATCGAATCCGATCGCGTGGCGCGACTAGAGATACGCGGTATCCCGTTCTCATTTGTGAATTGGAGTGATTGGACGTCGGACAAGACGGATCACACTGTCGCACAGGTGAGGGAAGAATCGGAATCTGGAAGAGTGGTCGTCGTGTATACGCACTGGGGTGAAGAATATATTCCCGCCACGGAACGCACCAAGATACTCGCGCGGCAATTCGTGGATGCTGGAGCCGATATCGTGATCGGATCGCATCCGCACGTGATCCAGGAGCACGAGGAAGCGGCGCCAGAAGCCGTCCATCGCTCAGCCAGCCTCGATGCGCGGGTCG
>CBIMKN010000045.1:0-6870 GCA_966244515.1 uncultured bacterium | reverse complement strand
AGAAGCGTCGACGAACAATCCGCATTGATCCACGAGCGCTTCTTCCTGCAGAGCTCGCTCTCCAAGACGGAGCCCACACTCGTCATCGTTTGTTTCGGTATGGGCGTATGGATCGGAGGTCTGATCACATACCAAGCATTCCAGCTGCTCGGAAAGCGCGGGCACCCCATCTCAGTGATCACGCCCGGCATCAACAAAGCTGAGATATTTAAGTCACTGCGACTCCTCGCACCCCAGTATTCGCAGATCATCCTTGCCGGCTACCCGCCGTTCATCAAGGATATCGTCGATGAAGCGGCGGAAGCCGGCATCTTGCTCAAAAAACATCGCGTAGCTGTGGTGTTCGCGGCGGAGGCATTTAGCGAACATTTCCGCGATTACATTTCTAAGAAAGTCGGCATCAAGAACCCTCTGACGGATACCATGAACATTTACGGTACGGCGGAGCTAGGCACCATGGCTTCCGAGACGCCGCTCTCGATCCTTATCCGCAGACTCGCCATAAAAAAGCCCGCGCTCTTCGAATCGCTTTTCGGCTCAATCAAGAAAATGCCCACGCTCGCGCAATACATACCCGAATTCACGCACTTCGAAGAGGATGAAGGTCAGCTCTACATTTCGGGCGACAGCGCCATGCCTCTGATCCGCTACGCAATAGGCGACAACGGCGGCGTCCGTTCATTCTCGCAGATACAGGACTTGTTCCGAGCACACGGAATTTCCCTAGAGAAGGAGATGCGTGCAGCGAAGGTGCCTGCAGCACTTGTTAAATTGCCGTTTGCATTTGTATACGAGCGCAAGGATCTCTCTACTACGCTCTACGGACTGCAGATCTATCCCGAAACCATCCGTGAAGTGCTCCTCGAGGAGGCGTTCGCACCCTTCGTCACCGGACGATTCACGCTCGTCACCAAGTACGATGAGAATCATGACCAGTATCTAGAGATAAACATCGAGCTCCGCCAGGACAAGGAGGCTTCGCAGGCATTTTCCTCTCATCTTCTCGCCGAGCTCATCAAGAACCTCAAGCTGAAGAACGGTGAATATAAGGAGCTGGCGAATTTCCTCGGCACGCGATCCGAGCCCCACCTCATCTTCTGGCCGCATGAAGACCCGCAGTATTTCAGGCGCGACATCAAACAGAGGTGGGTCATACGCACGGAGTAGGTGCTAGAATATTTTCATGCCTGAGCGACTCGACAGATCAAAGGAATCGCTCGATTCATTCAAGACGCGCCTGTCGCCGAAGACCGTCCTCGATAGGCTCGATCTCTTGTTTGAAGATCTCTTTCTCATACGCAATCCGCGATATAAATTCGTGAAGGACTATGCTGCAGACCTCGCTGCATTTAGCGCATCCTACCTATCCGGCAGAACAACCGACGATGCCGGGGAATGGTTCTACTTCCCGTGGAATTCCACGCTCGCACACTACCTGCCGGAAGCGGAGCATCTGGAGGTGCGCACCGCACGCAACCGCAACATCATCCTCGCCGACGAGCAGCAGAAGCTATACGACCTGCGAGTCGGTTATGCGGGGCTCTCGGTGGGCAGTCATGGTGCGGCCACCTTTGCACTCATGGGCGGAGGCAAGCGGGTCGCAATAGCAGATCCAGATACGGTCTCCGCATCAAACCTCAACCGCGTTCGATACGACTACCTTTCGCTCGGTCGCAAAAAGACGGATTTGGCTAAGGAGTACATCTATCAGCTCAATCCATACGCTGAGATCGCCGTGTTCGACCAGGGCATCACCGATGACACTGTCGACGCATTCTTCAGTGGCATCGATGTGCTCGTGGAGGAGACCGACAATCTTGAGATGAAGATCCGGCTCCGTCTCGAAGCCAAGAAGCGCCGCCTACCGGTCGTCATGGCGACTGACAACGGCGACAACATTATTTTTGAGTGCGAACGCTTCGATCTTGATCCAGACGCACCCCTGTTCAACGGCGCAATAGGGGACATTACACTGGAGGATTTCCGCTCTTTCCGCCCTGAGGATCTTCCCAAACTCGCCACGAAGATAGCAGGGCCTGATTTCGTCACGGAGAGGATGATGCTCTCGCTGCCAGAAGTAGGGAAGTCGATTTACTCGTGGCCGCAACTTGGCGACGCTGCCACACTCTCAGGTGTAGCGATAGCGTATGCGCTCAAGAAGCTTGCGCTTGGTCAGCCGATTGCCATGCACAAATGCGAAGTGAGCCTCGATGCCCTTCTCGATCCTGAATATGCAAATCGCGCGCCAGAGCGCGACGCCATGCGCAGGGACTTTCTTGGCAAACTAGGACTCTAAGTATGCTCGACCGCTCGATCATGGAGCGCATCATCTTCTCAGGCGTCCACGCGCCGTCGGGCGACAACACGCAGCCGTGGAGCTTCCGCATCGACGGGCCGGCCATCATCGTCTATGCGCATCCTGAGCTTGATCATCCGATACTGAACGTGGATGACCGGGGCACGCTTCTCGCCACAGGCGCTCTCATAGAGAACATGGTCATCGCCGCTCGGCAGGAAGGCCTGCATGCATCGGTACAACTTTTCGAGCGCGAAGGCGAGACCGCGCGTCTCGTACTGAGTTACGAGGGCGATACAGGTCACGAGCTCTTCGAAGCAATACGAATGAGACACACGCATCGCGGCGAGTATCACGAAGATCTCGATGCTGACGCATTGCGCGCACTTGCCGTCGAGCCCGAGCCTCACTGCACGCTTCGTCTGATAACAGACAGGAAGTCGATCCGCGAGATCGCGGATTCGGCGGTGGCGATGGAAGAGTCGGCTCTCACGACCAAAAAGCTCCATTTTCATTTCTTCCGCAGCATACTGTGGAGCGCCTCCGACAACGACCGAGGCCGTAGCGGTCTCTTTATAAAAACCACAGAGCTTCCTCCTCCGGTCCAAGCACTCTTCAGGCTGATACGCCACTGGCCGATCATGCGTGTCTTCCAGCGCCTTGGTCTGCCGGCCCTCGCCGCAAAGCAAAATGCGGCCGTGTACTCAGCCTCAGGCACGATCGCTGTCATATCTGTGGACCGCACAGAGCCGCGCGACTTCATATCCGCGGGGCGGACCATGCAGAGACTTTGGCTCGCTGCCGCAAAGCGCGGGCTCGGCGCGCAACCTCTCGCGGGCCTCATCTACCTCGCAGAGTACGTAGCGAGAACCGATGATCCCGACATCGAACCTGATCTCAAGAAGAAAATCTTCACAGCTCAAGCCTCAATGCACCGCATATCAGGCGTGAAGCAGGATACAATAGCGATGATGCTTCGCATTGGCACGCCGCGCAAAGGCGCGAGCGCTCGAGCGCGTCGCAGACCCGCGAAGATCCTATGATCGAACTGAATCTGGACCTGATATCCGTAGGCATCACTGCGGCGGGTATAGGCATACTCGGGTTCACGATCTACTTCAACAATCCCAAGAGCGTCACCAACATCTCGTTCCTAGCATTTTCACTCATCACGATAGTGTGGAGCATCGCGAACTACCTGCAATATCAGCCTTCGACGCCCATGGCAGGCCTCTGGACCGTGAGAGTCATAACATTTTTCGGCGTCTGGCATGCGCTCACGTTCTTCATGCTCTGCTATGCCTTCCCTCAATCCGCCATTCGTTTCCCGAGGGTATTCACGTATGCGCTTGTACCGATCGCGGCCGTCACATCCGTCCTCACGCTCACGCCGCTCGTATTCAAGCGCGTGAGTGAGCTGTCTTCGACCGGCGTCGTGACCGGTATCGAGAACGGTCCCGCTATCGCGCTCTTTGGGATCCTCTCGATCAGCCTCATCGGCGCGGGAGTCGGCACGCTCGCGTGGAAGGCGTACAAGAGCGCTACTGGCGAGCGTCACCAGATAGCGATCATGGGCTTTGGCACGCTCTTAACCTTCCTCTGCATTGTCTCTTTCAACTTGATACTGCCCGCAGCGTTCAATAATCCGCGCTTTCTGCCGTTATCGGCTGTCTTTATATTCCCATTCGTGGCCTTTACAGCCTACGCGATCATTCGATACAGACTGTTCAACATAAAAGTCCTTGCGACAGAGATCGTGGCGTTCTTACTAGCCGTCGCAACGCTTCTGCAGGTGCTCTTTTCATCGTCTGCGTTGGAGCTTGTCTTCCGCATCAGCGTATTCGCGCTCGTACTCGCGTTCTCCATTCTCATGGTGCGCAGCGTCATCAAGGAAGTCCGTCAGCGTGAGCTCATCGAGAAGCAGGAAAAGGAGCTCGAAGAGGTCAACAGGCAGCAGGAGAGCCTGCTGCACTTCATCAGCCACGAAGTGAAAGGGTACCTCACGAAGAGTGAGGCGGCATTTGCCGCTATATTCGCCGGCGATTACGGCGACACGTCGCCGCAGCTGCATGAAATGTCCGGCGAGGCGCTCACTGATGTGCGCAAAGGCGTCGACACCGTGATAGACATCCTCGATGCGTCCAACCTCAAGCGCGGCACGGTCGCCTATAAGATGGATCCCTTCAACATCTCAAACGCAGTCGAGGAGATCGTGCGCGACCTTGAAAATTCGGCGGAAGAGCGCGGCCTACAACTTATCTACGAGAAGCCCGTCACTGGCGCGTACACGATCATAGGCGACGAGGACAAGATACGCCGACACGTTATCCGCAACATCATCGACAATTCGATCAAGTACACGCTCAAAGGGCACGTGCGCGT
This sequence comes from uncultured bacterium, assembly GCA_966244515.1. GTDB lineage: Bacteria > Patescibacteriota > Minisyncoccia > Phycocordibacterales > UBA2100 > UBA10103. The sequence goes on along the minus strand of CBIMKN010000045.1, from coordinate 2,192 downwards.
CGAGCTTTCTCGCAATGAAAACGTGGTACGCCTCGTCGTGAGCGATACGGGAGTAGGCATCACGCCAGAAGATATGAAGCGGCTCTTCACGGAGGGCGGGAAGGGTGCTGAGTCCATCAAAGTAAACGTCCACTCCACTGGATACGGACTCTTCATCGCCAAAACGATCGTCCAGGGTCATGGCGGGACCATCCGGGCCGAATCCGAGGGTAAAGACAAGGGCTCTCGCTTCATAGTGGAATTTCCAGCACCCAGGCGGGAATAAGCCCGGATTTCTGCTATATTTACGCCTATGACGCGTATTTTGACCGGTCTACAGCCCTCTGGGGCGCTTCACATCGGCAACTACTTTGGAGCGCTCAAACCCGCTGTGGAAATGTGCCGCGACAACGACGGTGTCCTCATGGTCGCGGATTACCACGCACTCACGACGCTGCGAGACCCTGCAGAGCTGCGCGCGAATATCATCAATGCGACGCGCGACTATCTTGCCGCCGGCATCGACCCTACGAAAACTATCGTCTTTAAACAGTCCGATGTCCCTCAGCACACGGAGCTTGCGTGGATCTTTCAGTGCCTGGTCACTGTTCCTTTTTTGGAGCTCGCACATGCGTATAAGGATAAGGTGGCAAAGGGATTAGAGGCGAATGCTGGTCTCTTCGCCTACCCGATGCTCATGGCCGCAGACATCCTGCTCTACGACACCGATGTCGTCCCGGTCGGCGCAGACCAAAAGCAACATGTGGAGTACGCGCGCGAGGCCGCAGCAAAGTTCAACAACGCATACGGCCAGACATTCAAAGAACCGAAAGAATTTATCCTCGCGAATATTCCCACTGTGCCAGGCACGGATGGCAAGAAAATGAGTAAGAGCTATGGCAATACGATCCCTCTCTTCGGTACCAAGGACGAGATAGCAAGATCTGTCATGAGCATCGTGACGGACTCCTCTGGTGAGCGGCCGGAGAACGTCTACGCTATTCATCAGCTGTTCCGTTCAGGCGAATCTCTTGATGCGCTGTATGCGGAGAAAAAGGGACTGTACAAGGCGCTCAAAGAGGCGCTCATTGAGGATATCGATGCACTCATTACGCCGATGAGAGAGCGACGCAATTCCATCACCGACGAGGAGGTGAAGGAAATGCTTAACAAAGGTGGCGAACGCGCCCGCGAAAGAGCCTCAGCCAAGATGGCGCAGGTAAGAGAGGCTGTGGGCGTAGCGCTTTAGACATATCTATGACACGTACATTCATCGAGGATCTTGGTAAGAAGAAGGGCGAGGAGGTCACCATCAAAGGCTGGGTGTCAGTGCGTCGAGACCAGGGGAAGATGGTCTTTTTCGACTTCCGCGACATGACGGGTATGGTCCAGGGCGTGGTACTGCCGCAAAGTGCAGCCATTGAGACCGCCAAAGAGACGAGGCTCGAGTACGTCGTGGAAGTACAGGGCAAGGTGAACGAGCGCCCTGAGAAGAACAAGAATGCGAAGGTTCAAAACGGTGACATCGAGCTCGAGGTATTGCAGCTTTCTGTGCTGGCTAAGGCAGAGCCACTGCCATTCGACATGTCTGCGGATGGGTTCAATCTCGACCTGCCGACTGAGCTCGACCATCGCGCCCTTACGCTCCGGCACCCTCGCAATCAGGCCGTATTCAAGGTTCAGGCCGTGATCATCGATTCCTTCCGCGAATACATGAAGAGCCAGCGCTTCTTCGAATTCCAGGCACCTTCGATCGCACCGGCCACCGCAGAGGGTGGTGCAGAAGTATTCGAGGTCAAGTATTTCGACAAGAAAGCGTACCTCTCGCAATCACCGCAGCTTTACAAACAGATCGTGATGACCGCTTTTGAGCGCGTCTTTTCGGTCAACAAAGTGTTCCGCGCTGAACCGAGCGCGACGACGCGGCATCTCACAGAGATCGTATCGCTCGACGCCGAAATGGCATTCATCGATTCGTGGACTGACGTGCGCGATATGGCCGAAGCGACGGTTCGCCACATCCTTCAGCAAGTGGGCGAGAAGTGTGAGAAGGAACTCGAACTCTTGGGTGCGACCCTCCCGGTCATGATCGACGCGACGCCTACGCTATCACTGACCGAGGCGCAGGAGCGCATTTTTCAGAAGACTGGCCGCGATGTTCGCGGAGAAAAGGACCTCAACCCTGAGGACGAACGCGCGATCTGCGAGATCAT
>CBIMKN010000044.1:0-7158 GCA_966244515.1 uncultured bacterium | reverse complement strand
TACCATCCTGCTCAACATCCGCAAGATCCGCTTCAAGATGCTCACCGACGAGCCTCAGACCATCACGCTTTCTGTAAAGGGACCGCAGACCGTAACGGCTGCCGACCTCAAGCTTCCCGGTCAGGTGGAGGTGCTCAATCCAGAGCAGCACATCGCCGAGGTTACCGGCAAGGTCAATCTCGATATTGAGCTTCGGGCAGAACGCGGTCTCGGCTACATTCCTAAGGAGGTGCACCAGAAGGAGCGTGTTGATATCGGTACGATCGCTCTCGACGCCATCTTCAGCCCGATCCGCCGCGCCAACTACGAAGTGGAGAATATGCGCGTCGGCGACAGGACTGACTTCAATCGTCTCCGAATCCTTATCGAGACCGACGGCACGCTCGCCCCTCGCGAAGCGCTCGAGCGTTCGATCGAGACCATGATCCATCAGCTCAAGGCAGTGGTCGGTTTTAAGGAAGAAGAGACGCAGGAGATGAACATCCCCGCCATCACCGATATGAAGACCGCCATGCGCGACGATAAGTCGACGCCAATGGACGCAGAGATCCTCAAGACTCGCATCACGGAGCTCAGCCTTCCGCAGCGCGTCGAGGCGGCTCTCGACAACGCGTCGATCCGCACAGTCGGTGGTCTCGTTCGAAAGCGCGAAGATGATCTTCTTGCGATCGAAGGTCTCGGCCAGAAGGGTCTTCAGGATATCAAGCGCGCGCTTTCCAACCTCGGACTTACGCTCCGCACCCAGTAATTCACTTGTATGAGGCACCACGTTAACAAAAGGACACTCAATAGAGACCGACGCCAGCGCACGGCGCTGCTTCGCTCCCTCGCAAGGTCCCTCGTCTTGAAAGAGGGGATCACGACGACTGTCGCGAAAGCCAAGGAGCTCCGACCGTTCGTCGAGCGACTCGTCACGACGAGCAAAAAGAACTCTGTCGCATCAAGGCGCGATGTAGCGACGATACTTGGGGGAGCGCCGGATGCAGTTAAGAAGCTGCACGACACGCTCGCCAAGCGATACGAGAAGCGAGCAGGCGGATACACCCGCATCATCAAACTTGGCCGCGTAGGCAAGCGTGTAGGCGAATCTGCACGTATAGAATTCGTGCAATAAGACGTATGGAAACCAAAACATTCACAATCGATGCAGCAGGAAGGACGCGTGGTCGCGTAGCCTCTGAGGCAGCCAAGATGCTGTTGGTCAAGACGCTCTCTTCCTACACGCCGCACATCCGATCAGACGTCAAAGTAAATGTGGTCAATGCATCCAAGATCTACTCAAGAGAGCGCAAGCGAAAGCAGACGATATACACGACTTACTCGGGCTATCCGGGCGGTCAGAAGCGCGAGTCTCTTGCGCATCTCATCGAGAGAAAGGGTCATGGCGAGGCGATCCGCCGCGCGGTAGAGCGCATGCTTCCTCGCAACACCATGCGCAACGCTCGCATGAAGAACCTTATCGTAACGGAATAATCGTATGGCAACCGCAAAGTACACAGAAGCAATCGGCCGCCGCAAGACAGCAACGGCTCGCGTCCGCATCACACCTGCGAAGAGCACGTCCATGATCGTCAACGGAAAGGAGGCTTCGGAATATTTCCCGCTCGCCATCCAGATGAAGACCGCTTATGAGCCTCTTCAGGCGCTCGGAGCGACATTCGCGGTGACCGCAAAGGTCTCTGGAGGCGGCACGAAAGCTCAGGCAGAAGCGATCCGCCTCGGTATCTCCCGCGCAATGATCGAGATCGAACCGACACAGCGAAAGGACCTCAAGGTCCGCGGATTCCTCAAACGAGACCCTCGTTCGAGAGAGCGCAAGAAGTTCGGCCTCAAGGGTGCACGCAGGGCACCGCAGTGGTCTAAACGCTAATCAAAAAGACTCCCGCAGGGGAGTCTTTTTGTTTTGACAGCTGCGGGCAGGAGGGGGTCGGGGAACCTACTGGTTCCCGGTGGAGGAAGGCGTGGGAAAACCGTGTGTTTCCCAGTGCCGCGAGTGGAGCAAGCGATAGATCAAAAAGCCCCGAAAGGGTATCCTTTCTTGTCTCATATCTCATGAATTTGCTATACTCCCCGCGATGAATACGCACCCTGAACACGAGGATATTGACTTCGAGCCCGAAGATGAGATGGGGGCACTCGGCGCCACAAAGGCCAAAATGCAGAAGCTGCGCGACGAGCTTGAGAAAGTAAAGGCCGAGCGTCAGGAATACCTCGACGGTTGGCAGCGGGCCAAAGCTGATGCCGTAAATGCGCGCAAGGATGCACTCGCTCAGGGTGACAGACAGGCTGAGCGACGGATCGAAGCCTTTATCGAGGACCTACTGCCCGCGCTCGACAGTTTTGATATGGCGACTTCCTCAGAGACGTGGTCACAGATAGACGGCAACTGGAGATCAGGTATGGAAAACGTGCAGAACCAACTTCTCGAGGCAATGAAGCGCAATGGCGTAGAACGCTTTGCGAAAGTTGGCGATATGTACGATCCACGCTTGCACGATGTCGTGCAGGAGCTCGCAGATGCCGCAGGGGAGCCAGGTTCCATCGTCCGCATTCTCAGATACGGTTACAAAATGGGCGAGAGGATCATCCGTCCCGCGCAAGTCATCATCAAGCCTCATGGATAGCGCGGTCTTCAGGAATGAAGAATGCGTGTTATAATATGTGCGCTATTTTTTAGCAACCTAGAGAGACAACTATGGCAAAGATACTCGGTATAGACCTCGGTACGACCAACTCAGCAATGGCCGTCGTAAGCGCCGGCGAGCCGCACATCATAGAGAACGCAGAGGGCGCACGCACGACGCCGTCAATAGTCGCGCTCTCCAAGAATGGGGAACGGCTGGTAGGGCAGATCGCAAGACGCCAGGCGGTGACTAATCCAAAGAACACGATCTATCAGATCAAGCGATTTATCGGGCACACGTTTGATGAAGCGAACGTGCAGAAAGATAAAGCGGCGGTCCCGTTCGAGATCCGCAAAGCCGACAATGGCGGGATCGAGGTCCAGCTTGGTGACAAATGGTACCGACCCGAGGAGATCTCAGCGATGATCTTGCAGAAATTGAAGCAGGATGCTGAGGCGAGGTTGGGAGAGACGATCACCGAGGCTGTCATCACGGTCCCGGCATACTTCAATGACGCACAGCGCGCGGCGACTCGAGACGCCGGCAAGATCGCCGGTCTTGATGTAAAGCGAATCATCAACGAACCTACGGCGGCCGCGCTCGCGTACGGATTCAATAAGAAGAAGAACGAGAAGATCGTCGTGTTCGACTTCGGCGGCGGCACGTTCGATATATCCGTGCTCGAAGTGGGCGATGACGTGATAGAGGTGCGCTCTACCGACGGCGACGCTCATCTCGGCGGAAAGGACATCGATCAGAAGATCATCAACTGGCTTGCAGATGAGTTCAAGAAGGACTCCGGTGTCGACGTTCGCAACGATGCACTTGCACGACAGCGCCTTGACGAAGCTGCCGAAAAGGCGAAGATCGAGCTTTCGACCGCGCTAGAGACGGAAGTGAATATCCCGTTCATTACCTCGACGGATGCGGGTCCGCAGCACCTCCTCATCAAGATGACGCGCGCCAAGCTCGATGAGCTTTCAGCGGAATTCGTCGATCGCGCGATCGCAATCACGAAACGCGCTATGGAGGCATCGCCTTTCAAGGTTACTGATATCAACGAGGTAGTGTTGGTGGGCGGGCAGACGCGTATGCCAGCGCTTCAGAAGGCGGTCGAAGAGTACTTTGGAAAGAAGCCGCACATGGGCGTCAACCCCGACGAGGTCGTGGCGCTCGGCGCAGCGATCCAAGGAGGCATCATGCAGGGCGACGTCAAAGACGTGCTCCTTCTCGACGTGATCCCGCTCTCACTCGGCATCGAGACCATGGGCGGTGTCGCTACTAAGCTCATCGAGCGCAATACCACGATACCAACATCCCGCTCGCAAGTGTTCTCTACCGCTTCCGACAATCAGCCCTCAGTCGAGATCCATGTCGTACAGGGAGAACGCCCGATGGCGACGGACAACAAATCTCTCGGACGATTTAATCTTGACGGCATCCCGCCTGCTCCGCGCGGTATGCCCCAGGTAGAAGTCACGTTCGACATCGACGCCAACGGCATCCTGACCGTCAAAGCGAAGGACAAGACGACAGGGAAGGAGCAATCCATCCGCATCGAGGGATCGTCGGGACTCTCTGAATCCGAGATCGAGAAGATGCGCAAGGAGGCCGAGGCGAACGCCGAGAGCGATCAGAAAAAGCGCGAGCTCGTGGAGATGCAGAATGCTGCGGACCAGTTGGTCTACAGCGCAGAGAAGGCGCTGAAAGAACATGGCGAGAAGGTCGCTGAAGATATCCGCAAGAACGTTCAGGAAAAGATCGAGGCGCTGAAGATCGCACGCAACGGTACGCATCCGGGGGCGATCAAGACCGCGAGCGAGGCGCTCTCAAACGCAATGAGCGCGATAGGCGAAGCGATGCAGAAAGATCAGCAGCCTCCGCAGCAAGGTGAGCAGACGCCGCCCGAAAACCCGGAGCAAAAATAGCCGCCGAGTCGCGTGGCGCATTGCACCCGACTGACTGCGGGTGTACAACAAAAAAATGAAAGACTACTACGACATACTTGGAGTGCCGAAGACCGCGAGCGAGGATGAGATAAAGAGCGCCTTCAGAAAACTCGCGCAGAAATACCATCCTGATAAAAAGGGCGGGGACGAGGCGAAATTCAAGGAGGCGAGCGAGGCATACTCTGTGCTCGGCGACAAAAAAAGGCGCGCGGAATACGACACGTACGGCCGCACCTTCGCGGGCGGAGGCCCACAAGGCGGTTTCGGAGGCTTCGACTTCTCCAACTTTCAGGGATTCGGTCAGGGCCAGCAGTTCGAGTTCGATCTCGGCGATATCTTCGGAGAATTCTTCGGCGGCGCGCAAAATCCGTTCGGACAGCGGCGTGGACGTGATGTCTCTATCGATATCGAACTCACCTTCTACGAGAGTGTATTCGGGACCGAGCGCCGCGTTCTCGTGTCGAAGATAGGCGTCTGCGACATCTGCGGCGGCTCGGGCGCGAAAAAGGGGACAAAGCTCGCGACCTGCTCGTCGTGCAACGGCAAGGGCAGCGTCCGTGAGACGCGCAATTCATTCTTTGGACCCGTGACGACGACCCGTACCTGCCCGAAGTGCCACGGCAAAGGAGAAATACCTGAGACAGCATGCGACGCATGTCATGGCGAAGGCGTACGCAAAATGCAGGAAGAGATCGCGATCTCGGTGCCTTCGGGCGTCTCGGACGGCGAGATGATCAGGATGCCGGGCAGAGGCGAGGCTGCTGCAGGCGGTGCTGCAGGGGACATGTATGTGAAGCTCCACGTAAAACCCGACCCCGCATTCACGCGCGAGGGCAACAATCTCATTACATCTCTTCAGATCAAGCTGACCGACGCGCTCCTCGGCGGCGAATACAAGGTGCGAACGCTCGACGGCGAAGAGAAAATAGCGGTTCCGGCCGGAGTAGAACACGGAGAAATGATCCGCGTCCGCGGTGCGGGCGTGCCCAATGGCAGGTCCTCGAGAGGGGACCTCCTCGTGCGCATAGATATACTCTTCCCAAAAAAGCTGTCCTCAGCAGCAAAGAAGATCATTCAGGAACTGCGCAACGAGGGGCTATAATAATCGCGTGGACCTCTCCGCGATAACAGCGTACCTGCCCGCGCTCTCCGCCGATTGGATCATAGTCGGAGCGCTCGTGCTGTTCTTCACCTTCGACGCGCTGCGAGCTGGCGCTTCCAGAGTCACCGCGCTTTCCATCGCGCTTCCTATCGCGTATTTGTTGTCTGAAAGCATATCAGCTACCGCTCTCTTGGGTGATCTCGTGACTAAGTCGGCTGCTATTCAGACGGGGTTCTTTATCGCCCTTACTGTCGCACTGTTCGTAGCTTTCTATCGCATCGTAGATACCGGCTCCGATTCGGCCCCACCGCTTCAAGCGCTCCTCACCGGCGTCGCAGGCACAGCAGCCTGTATGGTCGTGTTCTTACAGCTGCCCGTGACTACTCTGCCGTGGACTTTTGGCGAGAGCTGCAGTGTTATCTTCGGCGAAGGCTATCGATTGTTCTGGCTTCTTGGCGCGTACTTTGCGCTGGCCATCGCGCGCCGCTAGGTGCTGTGAACAAGTAGCGGCAACAAGCGCCGAAGCAGTGCATACTGGTACGCATGACTCGCGAGCGGATCATTCCGCTGCATCAGAATGAAAGTTACTGGCTCCTCGACGGAGCCGCTGCTGCGCCGTACGCATCGACTGATCCGCTTACGTATGCCACGTATCCCCGATACGATAGCCTGCGCGAGGCGATAGCCGGCTATGCAGGTGCGCGCAATGATCAGATATTGCTCACGGCCGGATCCGACGCCTCTATACTCCTGCTTGCGCAGCATCTGCGGAGCGCGGGTAAGCGGACGCTTCTCCCGGTGCCCACGTTCTATGGATATGAGCGCATTTTCGGGATCGCAGGACTTGCATTCGACACGGTTGTCTACCGAGAGAAGGACGGTTCGTTTGAGTTTCCTCTGGAAGAGACTCTACACGCACTCCATGCTTCTGATGCGATATTTCTGTGCTCACCCAACAATCCGCTGGGTTGTGAGATACCACACGATGATCTGAGCGCTGTGCTCGATACTTGCCGCGAACGCGGCATCCTAGCCGTCGTTGACGAGGCGTACTATGAATACGGCGGGCATACCGTGCTCGATCGCCTGGGATCGCAACCACTGTGCCTTATACGCACGTTATCAAAATCATTCGGTCTCGCAGGCGCACGCATCGGCTACGCCATCGCGGACGCGACGCTGGTTAAGGCACTCTCAGAGATGCAGCTGCCATGGCCGATATCCCACCCGACAGTGCACGCCGCGCTTTCGGGACTGGCGCGCAAGGATGTGATCTTGCCCCGCATAGAACTCATACGGGAGGCACGCGAGCGATTCTCTGTAAGTCTTCGCGATCTGCCGAATGTGCGCGTGTATGCATCTTGTACGAACTTCCTGCTTGCCCGCATCCCGGAGGCTGCACGCATCCGCGAAGCTCTGTCTGAGCAGGGGATATTGGTCGCAAACGGTGAATCCATGTCGTCAGTGCCAGAGGCGCGCATTC
>CBIMKN010000043.1:0-7182 GCA_966244515.1 uncultured bacterium | reverse complement strand
TCTTTTGGACCCTACTTTATGCGGCCGCTATTGTGACGCGCATCTTGCCGACGACTTTGTCTTTCTTAACCTCCACGATGTGCTCCCCTGTCTCTTTGAGAGGCTTCACGAGCTGAATGCAGGCGTGCGGGACATGCAACTTCTTTTGGTCGAGAATTGCTTGCGCGAGATCGATCGCGGTAATCGCTTTGAAAAGCCCTCCCTTCTCAGTAGCCTTTGCAGTCAGTTTTATCTCAGCGTGCTCGAGCGCTTTGATCGCATCGACGAGCTTCGCTTCCTCTTCTTGCTTGTGAGCGCTCTCGGCCGCGAGACGCTTTTTTGCTTCAGCCTCTTTTTCGGGCGTGGCCTGGATGGCCTTTCCTTGGGGAATGAGCAGGTTGAGCGCGTAACCGTCCGAGACTTCGACGACTTTGCCCCGCTGCCCTACCCCGCCGACATCCTGGAGCATGATCACTTTCATACCCCTATTGATTCAATATTTCGATAGCTTTGTCCAGCTGCGGATCGCGGCCGGCTTTCACGTCGTCCTCGGAAATCTTCACTTCGACATCCGGCTTGATGCCCGTGAGCGGTATCTGCGCGCCATCGGGACCGAGCCAGCGCGCCACGGTGATCTTGAGCGCCGTATCTGGAGTGATCGTCACGAGCTCCTGCACCGAGCCCTTGCCGAATGTGTTGGTACCCACGAGCTGACCCACACTGTAATGTCTAAGCGCATCAGCGAGGATCTCAGACGCAGAGGCAGAACCGCGATCAACGAGGATCACCATTTTCAGATTCTCATTGAAGATGTTGTAGCCGCTAGAGCGATGCACGATGTTGTCTGCATGACCCGCATAATCTTCCGTGACGACGACTTTGCCCGAGGGCAAGAACCAGCTCGCCATATCGACTGCTGCATCCAGATAGCCGCCTGGGTTGCCGCGGAGATCGAGCACAAGCTTCGATTTGCCCGATTCGACGAATTCACGGAGGGCGTTCCTGAAGTGCGCGGGAGAGTTCGCGGTGAATTGCGACACAGTAATGACGAACACGTCACCTTTCTGCTCCGTCGTGACGATCGGGACATTGATGACATCGCGCGTCACCTTGAATTCACGAGGCTCAGTGAAGCCATCTCTGCCTATCGTGAGCGTGACCGTCGTGCCCTTGGGGCCGCGGATAATTTTGATAGCACCTGAAACGTCGAGGTCGGCGGTGTCCTTGCCATCGATCTTCAGGATCTTGTCTCCTGCCTTCAGACCCGCTTTCTCTGCGGGCGTGCCTCTCAGCGGCGTGACGATCGTGAGCACCTGGTCGCGCACTGCTATCTCCATGCCGACACCTTCGAATTGCCCACTCATATCCTCGCCGAACTGCTCATTTTCCGCTGGCGGGAGGAAGAAAGTGTACGGATCATTGAGCGATGCCGCGAGGCCCTGGATCATGCCCCATACGCGCTGCTGATTCGCTTCCGTGGTGCTTGTCGCGACCGGCGTCGATGTCGATACGGCGGCCGGGACGAACTTATTGTCGATGACACTCCACGCTCGCCACACTGGTGAGAAGTCGACGCCTTCAGGCGCGTCCGAGGCATGCGTGACCGCGGCGATCGGCTTCGTGCCTATGGTCGCGCCGCCGATGAATCCCACAACAAGAATAAGCGCCGCTATCGGCGCCGCTGTCGTGTAGGAAATGGAGCGATGTTCACTCATGACGCTGAATTATCTCATGCGAGGTCTGCGAAGCAAAGAGGATTTCATAGAGTTTCCTTGTGATGGTGCGGATGTTCATGTCCATCTGATGTGCGACTCTTGAGATGTTCGATGTGTCGCGTACGAAGCGTCTCGTATCGGGATTTATCCGCGCGATAGCGCTGCACGAGTTCAGCTGCATATTTCCCTCCCAGGAAGTGAGGCAGGATCACATAGTCGATACCTTCGTCGTAGTGCGAGAGCGCATCTATGACCCTGTGCGCAACCACCATCACTATCGCCTCCGGTGATACCGCTTTCACCGCGCGGTGTATCAGCAGATTCGTCTCGCTGCTCGGGATCGTGGAAACAGCAAGTTGCACCTTCGAAAGATCGAGTGAGTTGAGAAAATCCCAATCTCCCGCATCGCCAAAGGCCGCCGGTATGCCCTGTTTCGTAAGGCGCTCTATCGTCTCGGGGTCGTGATCTACCACGAGGAATTTCTCCTGCATATCGGTGAGCATTTCCCGGAAGTCCGATCCTATCCTATTGCAACCAAAAAGAATGACAGAGTACGATTCCGCAGACGCATTCGTTTCGATCGCACCTTTGCGTTCGAATACTTTGAGCGTGGGAGCAAGAAGCGCATAGATGTGTTCGGAGAATTTCACGAGATATGTCGAGCCGAATATCGTGATAATTCCGACGAGCGTCACCAGAGAGAGCGTGGACTGCGGAATATCACCGAGCGTGACGCCGAGCGCAACGATGATCAGCGAGAATTCACTCACCTGCGCGATCGTGAGACCGGTCTGCAAACTCGTCTTTCTCCTGTATCCCTGCAGACCGAGAAGTGCCATGACGATCAGCGGGTTTGCGACGAGGACGAGCGCAGAGAGCGTAAGTGCCATGGGAAGAGCCTCAGCGAGATCTCCGAATTGCATTTGAGATCCGAGATAGATGAAGAACATTACGATAAAGAAATCCCTCAACGGCATGAGCCGGGCGGTGACTTCCCTTCTCGCCGGCAACGACGCGAGCGCGATACCCGCGACAAGCGCTCCGCTCTCGAGCGAGAATCCGAAATAGCTAAAGAGACTCGCGACGCCGATTCCCCATGTGACGGCGAAGAGGAAAAGGAACTCCTGAGAGTCCGAGATGAACGTACTCGCTTTCGAGACGAAAAAGCGCGAGGCTACGTAGACGAAGCTAAGGAGCACTGCGCCCGACACGAGGAATCGCGATACGTTGGCGAAGCTGAAATCGCCCGATGTGAAGATCGGCAACCCGACCAGAATGAGTATGGCGATGAGATCTTGTACGAGCAGGAATCCGATAGCGATCTTCGCGTAAAGCGCATCGAGATCTCCCTTGTCGGAGATAAGCTTCATCACGATGATGGTGCTGCTCAAAGAGAGCGCTATCGCGACGTAGATCGCCGACATTTGGTCCAGCCCGAGAGCCGTTGCCGCGGCATACGCGAGCGTAGCAGCGATCGCCACCTGACTCGCACCCGTGATCAGCGCCACTCGTCCGAATCTACGCACAATATCGACATCGAGATGGAGCCCGACGGTGAAGAGTAGGATGGCGATCCCTATCTCGCCGAGAAGCGCAAATGTCTCTGCCGAGTGCACGAGATTGAAGACGAACGGCCCGACGATAAGACCCGTGAGTATGTGCCCGATGATGAGCGGTTGCCGCAAGAGGCGCATGAGAACCGCCATGCCAGTGGCGATCACGATGACTATGCTCACTTCAGCAAAAAGCGACATGCGATTTCGCATAATCGTACCACGACGCAAGAAAGCGACTTGTAGCCGCGCGCTCTAACGGTCATACTGTGCGGAATGAAATCGCTTTTCGGCTGGCTCTCAAAAAAGCCCTCTCTACCCAAGTCCTCTCCCCTCTTCCTCTACAACACGCTCACCAAGGAGACCGAGCGCTTCACCCTGCCGCCAGTCGCGAGCAAGGTCCGCATGTATAACTGCGGCCCGACGGTTTACGACAAACAGCATATCGGCAACCTCTCCATGTTCGTCTTTGCCGACGTTTTGCGCCGCACGCTTGAATATCATGGCTTTGGCGTAAAGCAGGTCATCAACATCACCGACGTCGGGCACCTTACCTCCGATGCCGATGAGGGCGAGGACAAAATGACGAAGGGACTCAAGCGCGAGGGTCTCAAGCCATCGCTTGAGAACATGCGCTCCTTGGCGGACAAATTCACGCAGATCTTCAAGGACGACATCGCGACCCTCAATGTCGATACATCAAAGATCGAATTCCCGCGCGCCAGCGATTACATCCTTGCGCAGATCGCTATGATCGAAGCGCTCGAGCAGAAAGGATACGCATACAAGACGGAAGACGGCGTTTACTACGACACATCGCGCTTTGCAGCGTACGGCGCGCTCGGAGGTATTGATCTCGAGGGATTGAAGGAGGGAGCGCGCGTCGCAGCAGTGGCCGGCAAGCGTCATCCTACGGATTTCGCGCTTTGGAAGTTCGACAAGAAGATAGGATGGGCGTCGCCCTGGGGTCAGGGATTCCCAGGCTGGCACATCGAGTGCTCCGCAATGATCCGGCGCACGCTGGGCGAGCAGATCGACATACATACGGGCGGCATTGAACATATTCCGGTGCATCACAACAACGAGATAGCTCAATCTGAAGCGGCCACAGGCAAGAAACCGCTGTCGCGATTCTGGCTGCACCGTGCACACATCCAGCTCGACGGCGGGAAACTCGCCAAATCAAAGGGCAAGGTGGTCTATCTCTCCGACGTCATTGAGCGCGGGTATCACCCGCTGAGCTTGCGCTATCTTTTCCTTGGTGCGCATTATCGCAGTGGCGCGAATTTCACATGGGAGGCGCTCGAAGCATCGCAGACTGCATTGCTAAGGTTGCGCGCCATCGTACAGGGCGCACCCGAGGGCGGCCGCGTGCACGACGACTACCAGGCCGCGATACTCGATCGTATTGATGATGACCTCGATACTCCAGGCGCCCTCTCAAAGATTTGGGAGATGACAAAGGATCCCGACGTCGCGCCAGCTGATCTTCGCGCGACCATAGCTGATACTGATCGCATCTTCGGCTTGCATCTGGCAGAAGATGACGCTCTCGCAGTGGAACTTACCGCAAAGCAATTTGGAATCGCCGTGCGCATCGAAGACCTCCCTGAGGAGCTGCAGCTCATCATTGACGAGCGCGAAAAGGCACGCGCCGATAAGAATTGGGGCAAAGCCGATGAGCTTCGCGCGCTCCTCCATGAGAAGGGCTATACGATCGACGACAAGCCAGAAGGCCCGCAGGTGCGCGAACGCTAGCTCTCGAGCACGAAGTTGACCAAGCGCTTTGGTACGACGACGACGCGTGCGACGCTCTGGCTTTCAAGACGGGCCGCGACCGCGTCGCGCGCCGCAGCCTCCACTGCCGCCTTATCCGCATCTGCCGGCACGCTCACTTCGCCGCGGGTCTTGCCGTCTATTTGGATTGCATATGTTACGGTGCTGTCCTCAAGTTTTGACGAGTCATATGTTGGCCACTGCGATGAATGAATCGACTCTTGCTCTCCGACCGCTTTCCATAACTCCTCTGCCATATGCGGTGCAAACGGAGCAAGAAGACGCAGGAAAATCTTCCACTGATTGATGTCTATTCCCCCTTTTTCTATATCGTTAAGGAATATCATCATTTGAGAGATTGCAGTATTAAATTTCATTACCGCAATATCTTCGGTGATTTTTTTGATGGTCCTGTTTAAGAGGATCGCACTGAGGTTGAGATTTGTTCCCAAGGATACTCTCTCAGACATGCGCCACACGCGCTCGAGGAAGCGGCGCACCCCCACCACACCATCAGGATTCCATGGATAACTCGCGACTTCGTTGTACGGACCGATAAACGCGAGGTACATGCGCACTGTGTCGGCGCCGAGCTTCTCGACGACCTCATCGGGGTCGATCACATTGCCGCGGGATTTGCTCATCTTCTGTCCGTCGGGACCCATGATGAGCGAGCGATTCATGCGTCGCGCATAGGGCTCTGCATCTTTCACGAGTCCGCAATCGAAGAGAGCCTTGTGCCAGAAACGACTATAGAGAAGGTGCATCGTTGTGTGTTCAGCGCCGCCAGAGTACAGATCGATAGGCATCCAGGCATCCTGCCGCTCACGCGCAGCAAATTCGGTCGAATTGAGAGGGTCCGTGTAGCGGATGAAATACCACGATGAGTCGACAAATGTATCGAGCGTATCCGTCTCGCGCTCTGCTGCGCCGCCGCACGTCGGACACGTCGTCTCCACGAAGGATTTCACTTTGGCGAGCGGCGATTTGCCCGAGCCTTCCGGTAGGTAATCGTCGACAGGTGGCAGCTCGACGGGAAGCTGCGCATCTGGCACGGGCTGCGCGCCGCACTTTTCGCAGTGAACCATCGGGATCGGCACACCCCAATACCGCTGGCGCGACACAATCCAATCGCGCAGCTTGTAGGTCTTCTTTTCGCGTCCGAATCGAGCAGTGAGCTCGCTTTTCGCATCAGCTACTGGAGTGCCGTTGAACTCGTCCGAATTCGCAAGCTCCTGTATTTCGCCGTGCGTCACCTTCGTATATGCGCTCACGCGTCCAAGTGCGAGCTCGACCGCGAGTTTATTGTTGCCATACATGTCTGTCTGGAGCGCCTTCTCGGGCTCGACCCAAAACGGCTTGTGCTTCGCGGTCTCCTCATCCGCGACGGCGACTGGCTCATCTTCAAGCAATTCCAGCAGTACGGGATGATCGAGGCGAGCGCGCCATTCTTTTTTATGATCGGCATAGAAATACGATTCGATCGCGATCGGCGAGACGAATACAGCTTTCGCTTTGTAGCCCGTCTCTTCCAGCACTTCACGCTCGGCAGCGGCCTCCGGGCTCTCCCCTTTTTCAATGCCACCGATCACGGTCGTGATCCATTTGTTCTGCGGCCAATCGAGGAGCATCACGCTGCCGTCTTTGCTTCGCACAACTGCGCTCACTGTCTCGCGAAATACCATCTCGCCCTTTCCGCGATTCTCGGCACCGAATACGGGACGTACTACTTGTTTGATCGGCAGGTCGAACTTCTTTGCGAAATCATAGTCGCGCTCGTCGTGCGCCGGCACGGCCATGATAGCCCCGGTTCCATAGTGTCCGAGTACGTAGTCGGCGACGTAGAGCGGTATGCGCTCCCCTGTCGCCGGGTTTATCGCGGTGACGCCCTCGAGCTTCACTCCCGTCTTATCCTTTTGATCTGTCTGACGCTCAAGTTCTGTTTTCTTTGACGCCGCCACGACGTAGCTCTGCACCTCGTCATTGTTCTTGAGTACCGTCTTATGCTGCAGTGCGAGCGTGACCCACGGGTGCTCAGGCGCGAGCACGAGGTACGTGGCGCCGTACAAAGTATCCGGTCGCGTCGTGAACACGCGAATCGTAGGGCGCAGCCACACGAGGACGTCAGGTTCCGTGTCCGCAACGAAATGCTTTGCCTG
>CBIMKN010000042.1:0-7245 GCA_966244515.1 uncultured bacterium | reverse complement strand
GGCTAGGAAAAGCTCTCGCATCTCAAACCTACATGGAAATCATTGGTCGAATCTATCAACTCGTTACAGTCATAATATGAAAAAAGCACTACAGATCAGCATCGCCCGCACGCTCTTCACGATCGAAGACGACGCATACGCGACACTCGAGGGCTATCTCTCCTCCGTGAAGCGGCACTTCGAATCGAGCTCGGAGCGCGATGAGATCGTCTCTGATATCGAATCCCGCATCGCGGAACAGCTCTTGGAATCCAAGGAGCAGGTCATCACGCTCCCTACCGTGGAGCGCATCATCGCACAGATGGGCAGCGTCGATGATTTCGATGATGGTGAGGAGAAAAATGAGGCGCGGACAGAGGCGCGCAAAAAGCTCTACCGCAGCGTCGATGATCGTCTCATCGCGGGCGTATGCGCAGGGCTCGCATCGTATTTCGGCTTCGAGCCGATATGGGTTCGGCTCGCATTCATCGTGCTCACGGTGCTCAATGGTATCGGCATTCTCGTCTACGGTGTCCTGTGGCTCCTCATCCCCGAGGCAAAGACCGCTTCGCAAAAGCTTGAGATGAAAGGATCGCCCGTCACCCTCGAGACCCTGAGCGAGACCGTGAGCGAGCGCGTCGCCGAACTGCGCTCAAGCCGAGCACCAAAGCTCGCGCGGATCATTGCGATCCCTTTCCGCGTCTTGGGCACGCTCATCCGCGTCGTAGTCGGTCTCGGTCTTACCTTCGGCGCAGGCGCGGGTATCGTCGGGGTCATGATCGCGAGCGGGTTTCTCCTCTCTGGCTCGACGCTCATCGCAGATGAAGTACCGCTGAGCGCGCTTCTCCCTGGTGCGGAGCACTGGATCTTCCTCATGGCCGCCACCATGGCGATCGTGATACCGCTCATTTTCGTCCTGCTTGCAGGCGTGGCACTCCTCACAAAGCGGAGCGTGATCATCGCACAAGCAGCGCTCGCGCTCCTGGGCATATGGTTCGTATCGCTCCTTGTGTCGGGATTCGGCGCAGCGCGCGTAGTGACCAACTACCAGAATTTTGTGGAGACTGCACCCGCCTACCAGACGACGAGCCTCTCGATCCCGCTCGAAGGCGACTTCGATTCCCTCATCATAGAGAGAGGCGCGAGCGTGAATATCGTGCAGGGCACTACGAGCGTGCCGACACTCGTGGCGGAAGGCCGCGCCAAGTACGTCGATTCGTACGCTGCGTCGATCCAAGACGGCGCTCTCACGATCACTCGCAAACCGCGAACGCAGCAAGGCGTATGTATGTTCTGCGGCATCTCGCACCCCACGCTCACACTCACGGTGCCATCGCTCGAATCGATGACCATACGAAACGGCGGTTCAGCGCGGTCGAGCGACTTCCCTGCCTCGGGCGAGTTCGCACTCACGCTCAGCGATGGTGCGACTGCGGGTCTCACGCTCAACGTGCGGAACCTCATCGCATCGCTCAAGGGCGGCGCCTACCTCTCAGTGGACGGTACGGCACAGGACGCGGATCTCACGCTATCCGACGGCGCGGTCTTGCGCGGACGCGACTTCGCGATCGAAAATGCGACCATAACGGGCACGCGCGGTACATATGCGGAGATTCAAGTATCGGGCACGCTCGACGCCTCGGCAGAAAATGGCAGCACGATCCGCTACAGCGGCGAAGCGGAGGTGACGGAAAAGACCAAGGGTGGTGGCATGATATCCGAGTACTAGTCACGTCCCCGCATAGACACAAGCCGCGACACTATGTCGCGGCTTTTTGATTTCCTACCGTTCAATTTGAAATAACAACAGCTCCAGCAACGCCGGCACTTCCAGCCGCCGAAGCAGCGGCCATGATCTGATACTGCTCGTAGAGTCCGAAGAAAACGAGTGCGAGCATTTCCTTTTCTTCTATCGCTGTGTGTACTGTGATGGTGCCAGGCTTGAAGTAGCCGCCGGGAGTCACGCGCAAGACTTCTGTCTCGCCGTCGAAGATCGAGAACGTCGTCCCCCATCCATTGAGCTTCATCGCGTACTCTCTGCCGCCGTACGTGAGCTTGTACTGCGTCCGAATCCATCCGACAGCCTCGAACGTGGCGAGGACATTGCCCGACATGTCGGTCATGCGCGCATTCCTGTTATCCCAGCCTTTGTAGCTGAAGATCAGCTTGCGGCCGTGTGCCTCTGCTTCCGCCTTACTCTGCGTCCATCCGGAATGCTGATAATACCCGAGGAGCACGTTGCTTGCGTTGCGTACTTCGCGGCGAGAGTGCCAGAACGATGGCTTCACGATGGAATATGTCGCGCCTGGGGAGAGTGCCATGCGCCTATTATACAAAATCGGGAACTTGCGACCACGCATGCGGGCCCCCGTCATTGCCGGGATGGTCGCGAATGGCGACTAAGAGAGCTCCAATGTCTCGTCGATGCGTATCTGCGAGACGAACTCGGGCACGTGAGAGACCAAGATCATCGCCCCTTCGTACGCGTCGAGCGCTTTTGCGATAACAGGCAGGTGACGGAAGTTGATGTGGTTGGTCGGCTCGTCGAGTATCAGCAAGCCGGGCCGCAGGAGGACGAGTCGCGCAAATGCCACGAGTCCTTTCTGGCCTTCCGAGAGGTGCCCTATCTTCGTGTGCACCAAATCGCCCGTGAGCAGAAAGCTGGCCGCCGTGTGGCGGAGCGTCTCCTCATAGCCTTTCGGCATCGTGTCCCACAGGATGTCGTGCACGGTGGCGTCGAAATCGAGGTTGGAGAAATCCTGCCGGTAGTAGCCGATCTTCACACCGGGCGCGATGGTCGCACCCTCCGCAGATCCATTCGCCAGCGATTCGAGCAGCGTGGACTTCCCGATGCCGTTGGGGCCGGAGAGCAGGAGGTGCTGATTCTTTCTGAGCGCGACCGACTTTTTCATCAGCTTGGGCTTATGCTCGCGAATCACCTTGAACGAGGTGATCGATATCACCTCACCCGAGAGCCCCTCTTGCGCGGGTATCGTGAAATCCTTGATCGTCTTGTCCTCTTTGCGGACATCCACCATATTCTCTTCGGCCTCCTCCGCCTTGGCGCGCATGCGCTTGGCCACGAGGCGCATCTGACCGCCCTTGTGCGCGAAGAAGTTGGCCTTTTCCTTATTCTCTATGATGGTCTTCGCGAGCTGTGCATTCTTCATATTCTCCTTCTCGATGCGGTCGGCTATCTGATCGACGACATCGAAGTAATTGCCCACGTACTGCTCAACCTTGCGCGTGAATACATCGAGGTACAGGACGCCGTGCGTAAATGCATTGAGGAAGTCGGCGTCGTGCGAGATGACGATCACGGTCTTGTCGTACTTCACGAGGAAGTCCGTGAGGTGCGCGATACCCGCTTTGTCGAGGTTGTTGGTCGGCTCATCGAGGAGAAGCAGGTCGGGATCTTGGATGAGCGCAGAGGCGAGCAGGAGGCGCGCCTGCTGTCCGCCAGAGAATGAGCCGACAATGCGATCTTTGGGCGCATGGAGATTGACCACTTCGAGCACGTCATCGATGCGAGGATCGATATCGTACACTTTTTTCGGGAACATCTTCTGAAAAAAGTCGCGCACCGTGAGCGAGAGCTCTGCGCGCGGTATCACCTGTCGTGCGGTCGCGATGGAAAGTCCATGCTCGACGTGGATCACCCCTTCTTCCGGCGTGAGCTGCTTCGTGATGAGACCGAATATCGTGCTCTTGCCCGCACCGTTTTGGCCCATGAGCGTGAGCTTCGCGCCTTTTTTCACGCCGAAACTCACCTCATTCAAAATGGGCCGCTTGGGCCCATGTTCGAAGGTGACATCTTCGAACCGCACGATCGTTCCTCTGCCAGACATCGACAGAACGTACAGCATTTACGACCAAATAGAAAGCCCAAGCCGCCCATCGCCAAGAATTCTTGGGGTTTTTATGCTTTTTTTGTCTAAAAACAAAACGACCGCGCGAGGTGCGCGGCCGTTCAGGTTGCGGCGCCGACTTACATCAGCGCGAGAACAGGAGGTTGACCACGCCGCCGAGATAGTCGTCGCGACGCGTCACGTACGCAAAATCATTCGCGAGCACATCCTCCCTCAGAATCAGGCTCTTCCCGCTCTTCGGCAGCTTCTCCAGCAAGACCTTGAAGATCTTCTTCTGGTCGTCAAGCGAGAAGCGGGTCATCGCGTCGGTGACCTTGAGCGCCGTTGATTCGATATTCACGGCCATGCCATCGAAGCTCAACGAATAGAACCGCGGCTGTGGTCCATCCGCAATTCCGCGCGCCGCGTTCTCAAGCCCTGGGGTCCGCAAAATGTCGCGAGACATACTAACGGTGTCGGTAGCCATGTCAGTCTTCCTTTCGATCGATCCGAGAATCGCAGAGGTTGTGCCAATACCCCCTCTCGGCATCATCTAGGCACCGCGAGCATCTTTACCCACTGGAGAATAAAGGTCAAACGAAATCCACAAAATATAAAAGCGGTGGCATTTTTATTTTGTCGGTCGGGAAAATGGGGTTTTTCAGCCGTTTTTTACAGTGCTTCCACTTCCCACGCGGGATTGTAGGCAATCTCCCATACGTGCCCGTCGGGGTCTTGAAAGTAGCCCGTATAGCCGCCCCAAAATGCCTTCTGCGCTGGCTTGAGTATCTTCGCGCCCGCTTTCTCCGCCTCTGCCATCGCCGCATCTACGGCCTGTTCGCTGAGTACATTGTGCGCGAGCATGAAATCGGTCGCGCTGAGCGAGCCCTGCGGCAATCCGGTGTCCTTGGCGATATTCTTACGCTCCCATATGCCGAGTCGAAGTCCGCCGTCGAGTTCAAAGAATGCAACGCCGCCCTCCGGATCGTCGGGACCAAGTATCCCGTCTGACTTAAAGCCCAGCCGCGTATAGAAATCTAAAGAACGCTGCAGATCGTCGACGCCGAGCGTAATGAGCGAGATGCGGGATTCCATACCGGAATCTTATCACCCCCTTTTAAATAGCAGTTTGTATATTTTTTATCGCTGCCGCACGGACACTTGTCATTCCGACCCGGTTCCATCGGGTAAAGTCTACACCTCTAACCAGAAAACCCGCCATTGCTGGCGGGTTTTCTGTGCAGCGTGAGCTGCGGGATGCGTTGGCTTACGCGACAATCTTCGTCACGACGCCTGCGCCGACCGTCTTGCCGCCTTCGCGGATAGCGAAGCGCATCTGGTCTTCGAGGGCGATCGGAGCGACGAGCTTGACCTTGAAGGTCACGGTGTCGCCCGGCATCACCATCTCTACTCCTTCATTGAGGGTCACTTCGCCGGTGACGTCCGTGGTGCGGACGTAGAACTTCGGCTTGTAGCCCGTGAAGAACGGAGTGTGGCGGCCGCCTTCCTCCTTGGAGAGGATGTACACCTCTGCCTCGAATTCAGTGTGCGGCTTCACAGAGCCCGGCTTCGCAAGGATCTGTCCGCGGTGGACGTCGTCCTTCTTCGTACCGCGCAGGAGGATGCCGGCGTTGTCGCCTGCCTGACCCTCCTGGAGGGACTTGTTGAACATTTCGACGCCGGTGACGGTCGTCTTGGTAGTGTCCTTGATACCGATGATCTCGACTTCCTCACCGACCTTGATGATTCCGCGGTCGATGCGGCCCGTGACCACGGTGCCGCGGCCTTCGATCGAGAACACGTCTTCGATAGCCATGAGGAACGGCTTAGCCGTGTCGCGCTCAGGCGTCGGGATGTATTCGTCGAGAGCCTTGATGAGCTCCATGATCTTGCCAGACCACTCGTTGCCCGGTTCCGGGTTTTCGAGAGCCTTGAGACCAGAGCCACGGATGATCGGCGTATTCTTGCCGTCGAAGCCCTGCTTCTCGAGGAGGTCGCGGACTTCCTCTTCGACGAGGTCGATGAGGTCCTTGTCGTCGACCTGGTCAACCTTGTTGAGGAAGACGATCATCTTCGGCACGCCGACCTGGCGAGCGAGGAGCACGTGCTCGCGCGTCTGGGGCATAACGCCGTCGGACGCTGCGATCACGAGGATCGCGCCGTCCATCTGGGCGGCACCGGTGATCATGTTCTTAATGTAGTCGGCGTGACCAGGGGCGTCGACGTGGGCGTAGTGCCTCGTCGGCGTCTCGTACTCGGAGTGCGAGAGCGAGATGGTAATACCGCGCGCCTTTTCTTCCGGCGCCTTGTCGATGTCATCGACTCCCTTCACGTTCGCACCGTAGCCGTTGCCAGCCTTGGCGAGTACGTTGAGGATTGCCGCGGTGAGCGTGGTCTTGCCGTGGTCGACGTGACCAATGGTACCGACGTTCACGTGCGGCTTGGTTCGTGCAAATTCTCCTGCCATACAAATAAATGTATTAGCTAGTAAATAATGACTAACGCCAACGCTTGAGATGCTCCGGTAGTTCTTCTGGCCTCCCCCCTTCGCTTTCTTGCGGGTCGCTAATCCGCACGAAGAAATTTGGGCAAAAGAATACGCACAGAGCGTGCGTGCGCGTATAGTAACAAAGTGAGCTTGAGCGTCAAGAAATCGCAAGCCGCCCATAATAGAAAGAGGCCCGGGGTCGCCCCCGGGCCTCTTGTGTATCTCCCCTTAGTTCTCCTGGAAGCTTGGGACGATGTTCACATCGACCGTACCCGAGATATCGCCCGCATCCTCGCCGAGCGAGCAGGTCGCCGTGAAGGTGGTCTTCTGAGTGATCGGCTTCGAGGTCTGGCTGCCCGAGGTGCCGGTCCAGCTATCGCCGCCTGTGCAGGAGCGTACGCCCGCCGCATTCCACGTGATCGTGCTCGTATTGCCGGATCGCAGGAGCGACGGCTGCGCCGTGATGTCTACCTGCGCATCGCCCGCAACGAGGTCGCCGCCCGCGGTGGTGTCCTCATTCATGATCTCATCGAGACTGCCTGCTTCGCGCGTCGACTGCGTGGTGCTGCCGGTGTTGACCGTCACGTTGGCAGTGCTGCGGCGCACCGTGCTGCCGCCGGAGCGCTGCGTGATGGTGAGGGTCTGGGTCTGCGTGATCTGGCAAGCGGATGCGGTCGTCACGATGTTGCCGCCATGGAAACCGCTCCAACCCGCGTTCCACGTACCGTTGCCGCCCTGCGAGTAGCCGGCGGCACAGGTGGTGCGGCCCGAGAGGTACGTAAGGGTCTTCGAGGTGGCGCGGGTGCCGGTGTACGTGCGGCGCTGGACAGTGGTCGTCACATCGCCTTCGGTCGTGCTCGAGACATCTTCCCACGTGCCCCAGGTGCCGTTGGTGCAGGCGCCTTCGGTCGTGATGACCTTGGTGCAGAT
>CBIMKN010000041.1:0-7288 GCA_966244515.1 uncultured bacterium | reverse complement strand
CCATGAGCTCCGCGGCCTCAAGCACAAGCGAGAGAGACACGTCCTTGGGGTTGTGAAATTGCTTCCAGTCCCGGGCATCCCGAAAGGCCACAACGAGTGCCTGAAGGTCCTGGATCGAGCCATTCTTTGCCATGCCGTGCATCATGGCACGAAATCAAAGAATTCAAACGGGCAGTTGCGAGAGCTACGTGAATGTGGTGTCAGAGAAAATCATCAGCTCGCGCGCACGCCGGGCGGTGCTCACGCGATAATTATAGTCCCATCTCCGCCGCTTCCGATCCGGATATAGATCCCGAATAGTTTTAGTTTCGTCGTACGTAAGTATCCAATTCCGGTCCGGATTGTCATTCAGCAGTTCGGCCAGATGTTCATGGTTCTCGGCTATGTAATGATTCATATAGAGCATCGCTCCTTTATTGAAATATGGTGGATCTAAATATATGAACGTATTCGCTCTACTCAGATGTCGTTTTGTGAGCTTGATGCCATCCTCATTCAGTATCTCTATCCTGTTCGCATGGTCACCTATTTTGCGAATTCTCGCAGCTAGGTCAGTTTTATTAAATCTCGCGTCAATTTTATAATCGCCGGTTTGGTCTATTCCGCCTATCGGCCACGCATTCATAACACCCGATCTGTTCGTGCGGTTCAAAAAGAATGTAGCATAGCCGAGTTTCAGTATGTCAGTCGTCTTATCATCATATATAGCTTTCTGCTTCCGCCATTCGTCGACTGTAACTGGTGTACGGTGCATCTTTCGCAAGAAGGATTCGGTGTGCTCTGTGACAGCTTTCCAGAATGAGTAAATTGCAATATCTTTATCATTTATTACAACGGATTCGACACAGTTATCGTACAATAATGCCAACGCGGCGCCCGCTCCACCCGCATACGGTTCTATGTAGACAGGTTTTGTGAGACCTATTGCATTTATAATCCGGGCAAATTCGCTAGCAAGAAAACCTTTACCACCAGGATATCGAAGTGGGGATGCAAATCTAAGTTCCCTAGTTTTTGTTTTTGCCATGTGTGTCAGTTAGCATTTGGCCGATAATTAGCGACATCGCGATCGCCATATCGATATTGGATGACGCGGAATATTTATGCGCACCAACGTGCAGCAATTCGATCAGTTTCTTTTCCGTTATCGAGTAACTGCTCAAACTGGTTTTTTCATCGGGACCCAGTTTCGACCTGGCTGAGGTGTAGTTCTTTTTAATATAGCTATCCATAGTGCCAGTCGAAGCCGCTTCAACTAGCAAACGAAGTGACATGCGGATAAGACTAGGGAAAGTTTGCGAAAGCTCAGCCTTATGTTGTTGGTAGTATTCATATAAGTCCAGTACATCACGATATATATCGTTCACTTGACCGGACTCCAACGACAGCGTGCCACCAAACAAAACCTCGGGCTTACGTTTACTGCGCGGCGTTTTCTTAGCTGAAGTTTGCCCTTCAATGTGTATCACTTTGTTTTTGTCAGTGCTTTGATAGGATTTGATTTTTCTTTCCAGATCGGGGAAAGCAGAGACTAGTGCCTCTTTCAGTTTGCCTCTGTGCGCTCCACGTGTGTCGATTTTACCGTCAGCAACGACGGCAGTGATTTTCTCAACTATGTCAGCTATTTCTTCCTCAGAATACGAAGACATCAAACCTTTGTCTTCATCAAAATGAATACCAATCTGTTTCAGGTTCCGGTCAGTTAAGACCTCTTTTTTTATAAAACCCTGATTCATCTTTTTATTCTTACTGATGACTCCTCCCATCTGTTCTTCAAACTGCACGAATAGACTTTTCTTTTCTTTCCTGTGGGTGGCAAGAAAGTAGTCTCGCTCCAGGGGACCCCACGTACCAGCATTAACGTGTTTTCGTTCGACATTAGTTAAAGCGGTATCGAGGTCGCAAACATTGCATGGCACCTCCTTAATATTCTTCAATTCCTTTTGAGATGGACTCATTGCCAGTCCAGCAGCCCGAGTAACAAACACGCTCGGATTTTGTAGATATTTTATGACCGCAATTCTGCGGTTACCATCGTAAACAATTGGAACTCCACGCTGAAAGACCACCGTCGGCAACTCACTGACGTCGTAGTGCGGCCCCATTTCGTTCAACATCTTCTGCAGATTCCATTTGGACGGGTTTTCGTCCATGGCCCGGTGTATGATCTCGATGTCCGTTGATTCGGGGTCGACGGGGTCACGCGGGTTTTCTGTCCACAACCGCAGTTCGTCGATTTTGATGGTCTGTATTTTTTGCAGTGCCATAGACTCGCTCCGAGATTTATTGATTTTCTTTGCGGAGGCCGAGGGCGGCAATAATCGTCAGGATCAGGAACATGCCGGTGCCGTAGACGCAGGCTGGGTAGCCCAGGATCGTGCCGGGGGCACCTATGGCCGGGCAGGAGGCCGCCATGCCGCAGAGTTCTTGGTATGAGAGCGTACCCGCAAAGAGAGTCCCGAGTATGCCGAGCCCGAGTATCACCTTGAGCGCCGTGCGTTCGTTCATCTATCTATTGTACACCCGCTATTGCGGCAAGTTGGATTCCCCTTCGAAATTCTGGGCCACTTCGCCGAATTGCATGTACTTCGGATCGAGCTTGATCCAGATACTCTTCCCCACACTCGGCTGCGTTGTCATCGGCTCACTGGGAGCGCGCTCTGCCCAGTTGATGATGATCACGTGCTTGTGGCGCGGATTGTCGCTGAGGTGCGAGCTCTGCGGTGCGATCCTGTCGCCGAGGAATATCGCTTGGGAGCCCACATAGCCACGCTCAGTATTGAGCGCCGCGACGGCGTAGAAGAAGGTGCCGCTGCCGCCCGTCTCCTGCGTGAGGAGGAAGACCACGTCTTGCCTGCCGTCGTCGTTGAGGTCGTCGTACACCTCATTGCCGAAATAGCGCGTCACGATCTTGGAGGCTGAGCCCGGTGCTGCCTCTTCTTCGGCCGCGCCGTTCACCAGCTGCACGCGCTTACCCTCGATCACGTACTCAGCGTTCTTGGCGTCCTTGCCCACTGTCGCCTGCTTCTCCTCATATATATAGGAATTGAGCGAGTAGAACGCT
This sequence comes from uncultured bacterium, assembly GCA_966244515.1. GTDB lineage: Bacteria > Patescibacteriota > Minisyncoccia > Phycocordibacterales > UBA2100 > UBA10103. The sequence continues at coordinate 4,224 of CBIMKN010000041.1, read as the reverse complement.
GCCACGATGCCGATAATGGCGAAGACGACGAGCGTCCCGATCGCCTTCCCCATATAAAATCGTCGTATATTCATGCGTGTATTGTACGCCTGCCTGCGTAGGCAGGCAAAAAGAGGAGGCGGTCCGCACCGGAGTGCGGACCGCCAGGGTCCAGCTCTAGCTCGCCACCTGAAGAAAGGCACGGACATACGGCGCGATGAGATCCCCGATGTCCTTCTCGACCTCGGCCATGTAGCCATCGATCGGTTGGCGGATGTACGAGGGGTGCGGTGAATCGCCGCGGCGATGCCGCATCTCGATCCACTCCTCCGCTTCCGTCTGCGCTTTCGGTTCGATGTCTTCCGGCAGCATGTAGAACACTTCGTCTTTCCTGTTCTCGACGCGATAGACGAGTCGCGCATAGAGCCCAAGGTACGCTTCCTGGAGCTTGTCGTCGAAGACGAAAACCTCGCCCGATGCGGCAGCGATGCCGCAGGCACCGAGCACGCGCGTGTCATCGTTGAAGATGCGGTAGAGCGGCACGTCTCTGGGGAGCTTCAGCATTTTCTTTGCCATGGGGCACCTCCACTGGCCTCACCATAGCGCTCTGAGTCTGAGCGTCAATATTATCCGAACGTGAAGGTGTAGGCTTTGAGGCCGGGCGTGAGCACTTCGATCTCTATCGTGTGCTCGCCGTAGCCATCGCCCTCGATCAGCTTGTAGAGGCGTTCATCCTGCACTGTCACCGTGCCGTCGGCCGACACATCGGCACCACGATCGGCGCCGAGCGATTCCCCGCCATCGCGCGTGATGCGCAGCTTCACCGGCGCATCTGCGCTTGCGACGAAGTACACATCTTTTGCGCCGTAGAGGAATCGGATCTTCGCACCCGCCGAGAGATTGCTTGCGTACTCGTGCTCGAGATTCCACGTCCCGCCGAGGTAGAGCGTGTTGGCCCGCGCGGTATCGGGCAGCGTGAATTGCTGCACGCCTTCCGTACCTTGATCGCCATTGCCGAGGTATTCATTGCGCCACGCGCCGAAGTACACCTCGGGGCTGCGGACGATTCGCTCTTCTTCCTCGGCAGTCGGCGCCGGCATCTCCTCGACTTCCATCCCGAGCCGCACCGCTCGCTCGTGGAGCGCGCGCTGTATCTGCGCTTCCGTCTCCGCGTAGCCGCCTTCGCCGATGTGATCGTAGACGATGTAGCCGTCGATATCGATCAGGTATTTGCGCGGCCAGTACTGATTGCCGTACGCGGTCCACGTCTGGTACTCGTTGTCGAGGATCACGGGGTACCTGATGCCGAAATCCTGCACCGCCTGCTCGACATTGGCCTGCACTTTCTCGAAGGCGAACTCCGGCGTATGGATGCCGATGATCTCGAGCCCATCATCCTCATATTTTGAATACCAATCCTTGAGGTACGGGAGCGTGCGCTGGCAGTTGATGCAGCTGTACGTCCAGATATCGAGGAGGATCACTTTCTTGCCGACTAGGTCCGCGACCCTGATCGGCTTGCCGCCGGTGTTGATGTAGCCGTCGGGGCTCACGAGCTCGATCGCCGGCTTATACATCGCAGCCTTCGCGCTCGGCGGAATGAATCCCATCTCAAGATCTGTCGTCGCCTGTGTCTCTGCACCGAGGAGCTTGTGCTCGAGCCGCGTCGCGTCGAAACCTTTCTCGAGAAGGTACGCCTCCACCTTCGCCATGACACCGGTCGCTATGAGGATTGCGAGCGCGATAAAGAGTATGCCAAGCGATCGGCGGAACCAGCCTCCCGGCTCTATCGTGACGCCGAGTCTATCGACGAGCTTCTGCCCCGCGATCGCAATCACGAGCAAGAAACCCGAAAGACCGACCACATAGGCAAAGAGATCGAGGAGGCCCATGGCAAAGCTCGCGGGCAGGACCGTCGCGAGGATGATGAAGTACGTCGGCGAGCAGCTCGCGAATACGGGCCCCAGCGCAGCGCCCATGAGGATGTCGCCCAAGGCAGAGCCGCGCTGGTAGCCGCTCGAGAGGGCCTTGTTGGCGCCGATGTTGAGCCGATTCACGAGCGGTATCGAATCCCACAGCCTCGGGAAGAGCAGCGTCGTGCCGAAGAAGAGCAGGATCACGCCCGAGAAGTACTGCCAGAAGACGGGCGGCACGGAGATAAAAAGCGTGCTCGCCTTGAGAAGCAACGTGAAGAGGAAGACCGATGCGCCGAGCGAGAGCGAGATGATGATCGCGCGATGCCTGCCGCCGCCCGCGATCGAACCGCCCACGATGACCGGGAGAAGCGGCAAGACGCACGGCGCGAGGATCGTCAAAATACCCGCAATGAAGGAGATCACGAGGAGCACCATGTACTTATTGTACCTTCAAGGTCACCGTTGAGATTGACTTTTCGCGTATTTCATGCGATGATACATTGAGCAAGTCAAGCCTAGAGAGGGGCAAGGAATGGCACGGCACTTCGACGTACGCGCATTCGACGCAGGAACGCCGCTCGCACCCGCGACGGTGAATCTGGAGACGCTCGAGAACTACATCACGCACTGGGCCCGCAACCCGGACCCGGGCAGCTTTTTCGCAAAGTTCAACCGCTTCATCCGCTGGCTGCCGGACTGGCTCTACATCGCGTTTCTGCGGCGTAAGAGGTACGGCGGCCACATCCTGTTCAAGGACGGCACGCCGATCGGCCACGTCTTCTACCAGCGTCACGGCAACGAGATCCACATGTTCTCGATCGAGGTCGAAGAACAGTATCGCGGACTCGGGTACGGCTTCGGCCTCATGCGTTCGTTCCTCCTCGAGATGCACGACCGCACCGAGATCGACGTCTTGCGCATCAGCGCGGGCGGCAGCGAGGACGTACGCCGCATGTGGATCCGCACTCTCGACGGCGGGTACGATCTCCCCTACGCGGTGGAACCGTACTGGAAGCCGGGCGACGGCTGGGTCCGCATCGTTCGCTGACGCGTTCTATACATCAAGGCAAAAGGCCGCCCATCGAGGCGGCCTTTTTGTTTTCACTGATATAATTCTTTTACATGAGCTCTCTAAAAGAGCGACTCGCTCGCATCATCAAGGGCGATGTCGCCGATGACACGGCGACGATCCAGAAATACAGCCGCGACACGAGCGTCTTCCAGCGCGCGCCGTCGATCGTCGTCTTCCCCAAAAGCGCCGACGACGTGAGCGCTGTCGTGAAATACACGCACGACGCTGCGGAGCGCGGCGAGAAAGTTTCGATCGCGGCGCGCTCTGCCGGCACCGACATGACAGGGGGTCCTCTCACCGATTCGATCTCGCTCGTATTCACGAAATACATGAATAGGATGCTCGAAGTCGGCGCCGACTACGCCGTAGCCGAGCCGGGCCTCTACTACCGCGATTTCGAGAAGGAGACGCTGCAAAAGACAGGCATGCTCCTCCCCTCTTACCCCGCATCGAGGGAACTCTGCGCCATCGGTGGCATTGTCTCCAACAACTCCGGCGGCGAACTCACGCTGCAGTACGGCAAGACCAATCGCTACATCCGCGAGCTCGAGACGATTCTCTCCGACGGCTCGCGCGCGACATTCCGACCGCTCACCGGTATAGAGCTCTCCGAGAAAATGTCGCAGCAGAATCTCGAGGGCGAGATCTACCGCAAGATGCATGCGCTCATCGTGGGGCACGAGCACGAGATCGAGCTCGCGCGCCCCTCCGTCACGAAGAATTCCGCTGGCTATGCCCTCTGGAATGTGATGGATAAAGAGAAAGGCACATTCGACCTCACCCAAGTGATCGCGGGCTCTCAAGGCACGCTCGCGCTCGTGACGAAGGCGAAGCTCGGCCTTGTGAAGCTCAAGGAGCATCGCGCCATGCTCGTGATATTCCTTACTGATACCAATATCTTGCCCGAGATCGTGCGCAGAGTGCTCGAAGTCGGACCGGAATCATTTGAGAGTTACGACGACCAGACCTTCCGCCTTGCCGTACGCTTCATCCCGCAAATACTGCGCCACTTCGGTTTCGTGCAGATGCTCAAGCTCGCGCTCGCCTTCATCCCGGAGCTCTATCTCGTACTCACGGGCGGAGTGCCGAAGCTCGTACTCATGGCGGAATTCGCTGGCTCGACCGCTGAAGAGGCAGCGGAGCTCGCGCGGCAAGCAGGCCATGCGCTCCACGGCCTTCCCGTGCGGACCAAGCTCGCGAAGTCGGAGACGCAATCGGCGAAATACTGGACGATACGGCGCGAGAGCTTCGCGCTTC
>CBIMKN010000040.1:0-7302 GCA_966244515.1 uncultured bacterium | reverse complement strand
GACAAGAGAGGCATCAAGTTTGAAAAGGAAAAAAGGGTGGGCGATAAGTTCGAAATGTCCCATCAGTATATAACTCGATCTTTCGTCATTATATATTGTGTAGGCATAATTTCTGCTTTCGTGATATGGAGAAAACTCGAGCCTGATAACAAGAAAATAGACGATCAACTAAACTCAATAATCATAGATTTACTGAATCAAAATATGCTGGGCGTGGCCCACAGAGTCGCACAGTACGCTACTTCCTTAGAAAAAACACATTCGGAGAAAAATCGGCTAATTTTCCTCGTGAACTACGCGCTAAGTTTAAAATTTGGAGGCGAACAAAAAGCGGCTACCGAATTAATGGCTAAACAAGATTGGTCCGCTTGCGAAGACGAATTCAAGTTAGCGGACGCAATTATTCGTGACGATAGGCGCGCCGCTTTAAAACTAATGCAGCAAATAGGCGCTGACGACTCAATGAAACAACCGTACCGCGACTGGCCATTGTTCCGCGATTTTCGTCAAACGAAGCAGTTCATAAACATGTACAAAAAGATCTATAAGGAAACGTATGTCTCTCCAGATGTATAGAAAAAGGACGACCGTAAATTTCTGAAATCCCCCGAGGTCGGTTCTCGGTAATACAGAGCTTTTGCGGGACCTGTTTGTTTAGTAGCTCCTGAGCTGTTTCGCGCGTTCGTGGAAGCGGATGCGTTCGAGGGCTTTGGCCTCGACCCCGTTAGAGACGCCGAGCGCTCTAACGGGGCAGGTCTGGCGACTTAGTAACTCCTCAATTGTTTAGCTCTCTCATGGAACCTTATCCTCTCCAATGCCTTTGCTTCAATTTGTCTGATGCGCTCGCGCGTCACGCCGAATTCCCTGCCCACTTCTTCGAGCGTGTAGCACACGCCGTCTTCGGTGAGACCGTTGCGCATTTCCAAAATCTTTCGCTCTTTGGGTGAAAGCTCGTCGAGGATGCCCATCATCTGCTCAGAGAGGATGCGGCGCGAAGCGTCCATGTCGGGCGCGGCGATCGTGTCGTCGGCGATGAAGCTGCCGAGCGTGGAGCGCTCGTCGTCGTCTTCGCCTACCGGGCTCTCGAGAGAGACGGTGTCCTGATTGATCTTCTGGATGGTGTAGATCTTGTCTACTTCGATGCCCATTTCCGCGGCGATCTCTTCGGGGAGCGGGTCGCGGCCGAGGTGCTGCGAGAGCTCGCGGACCTTCTGCTTGTACTTGGCGATGGTCTCGACCATGTGCACCGGGATGCGGATGGTGCGGGACTGGTCGGCAAGGGCGCGCGTGATGGCCTGGCGGATCCACCAGGTCGCGTAGGTCGAAAATTTAAAGCCCTTGGTGAAGTCGAACTTATCGACTGCCTTGAAGAGGCCGAGGTTGCCCTCTTGGATGAGGTCGAGGAGCGTGAGGTCGGGGCTGCGGTTGACGTATTTCTTAGCGATAGAGACCACGAGGCGGAGGTTGGAGCGGGCGAGGATGCCGCGAGCCTCGTCGTCGCCCACAAGGATGCGCTTGGCGAGGTCTTTCTCCTGCTCGCCGTTGAGGAGCGGGTATTGGCCGATCTCGCGGAGGTACATCTGGACGCTGTCGTAGTTGCTGTCGGAGCGGCGGTGCTGGAGCTTCTTGCTCTGGAGGATCTGGTCGGCCGAGGTGTCTTCGAGCATGCCGCCGCCTTCGAGGACGTCGATGCCAGCAGAGCTGAAGCGCTCGTACATCTCCTCGAGGAGCGTCATGTTGTCCTCGATCGTCGGGAACTCGCGGAGTATTTCGTCGTACGTGATGTATCCGCGCTCACGGCCGAGCTTGATGAGTCCGTCTACTTTCTCCTGCTGCTTCCCTGCCTTGATCGACGGGCCCTGGAGCTGAGCGAGCTGCTTTTTTACGCGGCCGGTCGAGACAGGCGCTGCAGGTTTCGCTGCGGTCTTCGTGGTGCGCTTTGCGCGAGCAGTCGCAGAGCGGCGATTCGCGGTGCGATTCACCGCCTTGCCGCGCACGCGCGAAGCAGAGCGCTTAGCCGCGCTCTTCTTGGCTGTCTTCTTCTTTTTGCTCGAGGGTTTCGCCATGTTGAAAAATTAGATTGTTCGCTTAGTTCACCTTTCTCGTATTTTTGCGATGAGCTTTCTATGAAAGTGGATATGTGGATACACAAGGCAAAAAGCAGCCCCGTTCTTCGGAAGCTGGCTTTCCTTTGTCCACGCCCTATGTACTCACTCTGTGCGCGAACGTACGGACATCCTACACCCCTGCGTGCAACTTGGCAATCTGGCCTGTTAACAACTTACACTCGGCCATGAGGCGCTCTACATCCTCTTCGTTGCCCTCGGCCTCGGCGGTCTTCAGTGCCGCTGCGGCGGCGGCAAGGCGCGTACTGAGATGCTCGCGGCGCAGCACCGCAAGAAGCGTCTCGGCCTCTGCCTTGATGCTCGGCCCCCTGCCGTGCAGGCGCTCGGCGGCAAAACGCATGGATTCTTGTTCCGTCTCCGGTAATGAGACGAGGATCTCCATCGATTCTTTCCCGACGATGTCTTCGAGATCTTTTTCGTAGCGCGCGACATCGAGATCGGTCCTCGGGGCCGACTTCTGCCAGATCAGGAGCGCGTATGCCTGGCGCACGCGATCCGCCTTGGTCGTCTCGTCCTGTTTCGGGACGCTCGCCGCTTTTTTCACTGTACCGTCTGTCTGGACCTTCGGCGTCTTATCGAATGCTTCTCGCACCGCATCCTCCGACACGCCGAGCCTGCGCGCGATCTCTTTCATGTACTGCTCGCGCTCGATAGGACTCTGCACATCCGTGAGGTACGGCAGCACGATCGTCTCTACCGCGCGGCGGAATCGATCCTGCTGCGGCAGATGCTCCGCGAGCGTGTCGAGGAGGAACGTGATGATGTCCTTGCTCTCGCGGATGGCCGCGCGCCATGCCTCCGGCCCATCTTTGACGATGAGGTCCGCGGGATCGAGGCCCGTCGGAAGCTTCGCGACCTTCACATTGAGTCCGCCCTGAAGCGCAGCGCGAGCCGCTTTCCCAGCTGCTTTGATGCCCGCCTGGTCTGCATCGAGCGCGATGACGAGATTGTCGCTCATGCGCTTGAGAAGCGATGCGTGCTCCTGGGTAAACGCAGTGCCAGACACCGCCACCGTATTGGGCCAGCCTGCCTGGTGGCTCAAAATAAGGTCCATTTGGCCCTCGACGAGAATGGCGAAATTGTGTTTGCGGATAGCCACTTTCGCCCGATCGAAGCCGTAGAGGATGCGGGATTTGTGGAAGAGCGGCGTCTCAGGGCTATTGAGGTATTTCGGCGCTTCGGGCGAAGCTTTCTCGCCAAAAATGCGTCCCGAGAATCCGACGATGCGTCCCGCGCTGTCGGCTATTGGAAAGATGATGCGATTGCGAAATTTGTCGCGCAGCCCCCGCTCGCCTTTCACCGCGAGCCCCGCATCCACGATCTCCTTCTCGGAGAATTTCTTCTGTCTGATGAAATCAGATGCCGCCTCCCATGCATCCGATGCCCAGCCGAGCCGGAATGTCTGGATGCTCTCATCGGAGAGGCCGCGCTCTTTCAAATATTTTCTCGCTTCATCGGAGAGATTCGAGGTGAAAAAGATAGTGGCTGCTTCGAGGAGTTCGAAGAGCCTCTCGCGCTCGTCGCGATCGCCCTTCTTTTCGTACACGATCTCGACGCCCGCCTTATCGGCGAGCACCTTGAGCGCACCTTTGAAATCGAGTCCCTCGATCTCCTGCACGAAGGTGAAGATGTCGCCGCCGACGTTGCAGCCGAAGCAGTGGTACGTGCCGCGATCGGGCGAGACGTGGAATGAGGGCGTGCGCTCCGCGTGGAATGGGCAACGCGCACGCAGCGACGCGCCTGCCCTCTCGAGCTTCACGTACTGCGACACCACGTCGACGATCGAGAGCTTATCTTTCACCTGTTGGACTGTGTCGGTCGCCATGGGGCCATTATGCCCCGCCCTACCCTCAAAAGCGAAAGTTGATCAGCCAAACAAAAAGGACCGCGAGAGCGGTCCTTTTTGCGATAGGAGTCGCTTAGCGCTCCATTGCGGGGGCTTCGATGTCCTCCGCAGGCTGCATGGCGGCGAATTCTGCCTCCATGTCTTCGACGAGCTGCTGTTTCTTGCTGCCCTTGAAGCCAGTACCTGCCGGGATGAGACGACCGATGATGACGTTCTCCTTGAGGCCGACGAGTCGGTCCACGGCGCCGCCGACAGCCGCTTCCGCGAGCTTGCGAGGCGTGTTCTGGAACGAGATCGCCGAGAGGAAGGAAGCGCGCGTGAGCGAGACTTCCGTGATGCCGAGGAGGAGCTGCTTGCCCTTCGCTGCTTCGCCATCGCGCTCCTTGACCTCCCTGTTGAGGCGGTCGAGCTCGAAGTCCGTGACGATGTCGCCCGCAGAGATGCCCGTGTCGCCGGCGGATACCACCGAGATGCGGGAGAACATCTGCTTGACGATGATCTCGAGGTGCTTGCGCGCCGTCGATACGCCCTGGAGTTCGTAGATGCGGGTAATTTCGTTGATGATGTACTCCTGCGCCCTCTCCTTGCCGCCGAGGAGGAAGAGTTCCTCGAGATCGGCAGAGCCGTCGGTGAGGAAATCGCCCTTCTCCACGTTGTCGCCCTTTCTGACGACGAGGTTGCGGTTCGGGTGGATGTGGTACTCGGTCTCCTTCTTCGCAGCCTTGGCGGTCTTTGCAGACGAAGCCTCGGCCGGGACGATGGTGACCACCTTCTCCTGGCCATCCTGCACGATATCGGCAATGACGCCTGAGACGCGCGCGATGGTCGCCGGGAGCTTCGGCATGCGGGACTCGAAGACTTCTTCGACGCGCGGGAGACCCATGGTGATGTCACCGCCCGCTGTCGCGACGCCGCCCGTGTGGAACGTACGCATCGTGAGCTGCGTGCCCGGTTCGCCGATAGCCTGTGCGGCGATGACGCCCACTGCTTCGCCGACGTCGATGATATCGCCGGTGGTAAGGTCGACGCCGTAGCACTTCTGGCAGACGCCGCGCGCGACCTTGCACTTCATCGGGCTGCGGACCACGACGGCCTGCACCGATGCATCTTCCTCGATAGCCCTGGCATCGTCGCGGGTGATGAGGTGATTGCGCTTGAACGCACCCGCCTCTTCAGCGAGGACGCGGCCGTTGATGCGATCAGCGAAGCTGCCGCCGATGTTCTCCTTGCCAGGGCGCTTGATCTCCACGCCATCCTTCGTGTTGCAGTCATTTTCGAGCACGACGACGTCGTGTGCGACGTCGAAGAGGCGGCGCGTGAGGTAACCGGCGCGCGCCGTGTTGAGCGCGGTGTCGGCAAGACCCTTGCGGGCGCCGTGCGTCGAGATGAAGTACTCGATCGGCGTGAGACCTTCCTTGAGCGACGATGTGATCGGGAATTCGATGATCTCGCCGCGCGGGTTGGTGATGAGGCCCTTCATGCCGACCATCTGGTGCAGCTGGACGACGGAACCGCGAGCGCCTGAGGTGATCATGTCGTGTACCGGTCCCTGCTTGTCGAGCGCTTCCACGACATGCTTGCGCAGGTCGCCTGAGACCTTTGCCCAGATATCGATCGTAGCGCGGCGGCGCTCCTCTTCGGTGAGAAGACCGTTCTCGAAGCTCTCCTCTTCCTTCTGGACCGCCTTGTGGCCGTCTTCGAGCATCTGCTGCTTGATAGACGGAACGACGACGTCCGAGATGGACCAGGTGATGCCCGCGTACGTCGCGTAGCGGAAGCCGAATGCCTTTATCTTGTCGAGGATCGCAGGGATGCCGTCGAGCGAGTAGTGCGTCACGAGGTTGTGCACGAGTGCGCCCATGCGCTTGTTCGTGATCTCTTCGTTGATGTACGGGAAGTCATTAGGAAGGACCGAGTTGAAGAGGAGTCGGCCGACCGTGGTCTCGAAGACCTGGCTGTTGTACTGAGCGTACTTCTTGTTGTCGGACGGGAGCACCTTGATCTTGGCGCGCAGGTCGATGACGCCGAAGTCGTATGCGAGGATCGCGGCATTGGTCGAAGGAAATGCTTTCCCTTCTCCCTTGAGGCCGTCGACCGACTTGGTCATCCAGTAGCAGCCGAGCACGATGTCGAGGAGCTTCGAAGCCACCACGACGTCGCCGGAGCCAGGCTTGAGGACGTTCTTGTTGGCAGACATGATCTTCGCCGCTTCGAGCTGAGCAGCTTCCGAAAGCGGGACGTGGACTGCCATCGCGTCGCCGTCGAAGTCCGCGTTGTACGCAGGACAGACGAGCGGGTGCACCTGGATCGCGTTACCTTCGATGAGAACCGGACGGAACGCCTGGATCGACTGGCGGTGCAGGGTCGGTGCGCGGTTGAGGAGGACGTACTTGTTCTGGATCGCATCTTCGAGGATCGGCCAGACTTCCGGAGCTTCGTCTTCGATGAGGCGGCCAGCGCCGCGGATGTTGTATGCGAGTTCGCGAGCGAGGAGCCCCTGGATGACGAACGGACGGAAGAGCTCAAGCACCATGTGCTTCGGAAGACCGCACTCATCGAGCGCGAGGTCCGGACCGACGACGATGACCGAGCGGCCCGAGTAGTCGACGCGCTTACCGAGGAGGTTCTGACGGAGGTAGCCGTGCTTGCCCTTGAGGTAATCAGCGAGCGACTTGAGCGCGCGGCGGCGTCCGCCGAGGATGCCGAGCACGCCTGCGCCGCGGCGCATGCTGTTGTCGAGGAGCGCGTCCACCGCTTCCTGGAGGATGCGCTTTTCGTTGCGGAGGATCACTTCCGGCGCGTGGATCGCGAGGAGCCTCTTGAGGCGGTTGTTGCGGTTGATGACGCGGCGGTAGAGGTCGTTGAGGTCCGACGATGCATGGCGGCCGCCTTCGAGAGCAACCATCGGGCGAAGCGCCGGCGGGACGACCGGGAGGCGCGTGAGGAACATCCACTCAGGGCGCACATCGGCGCGCTTGAGCGCCTCAGAGAGCGCGAGGCGCTTTCTGAGCTTGTCCCTCTCGGCTGCGCCGGAGTTCTCGTACTCTTCGCGCACCTTCTTGATGAAGGTGTCGAGGTTGATGCTCTTGAGCAGATTGTAGAGAGCCTCAGCGCCGATAGCTGCGCGGAACATCGCGCCGTACTTCACGGCAAAGAGGTGGTACGCGGCTTCATCGAAGACGACGCCTTCTTTGATCGATTCGATCTCCTTCTTGGCTTTGGTCGCCTTTTCCTTGAGATCGGTCTTCGCCTCCGCTGTCGGAGCGAGCTTTACCTTCTGCTGGTACTCCTGTTCGAGGTCCTTGAGGAGGCGTGCGCGCTCTTCTTCGT
>CBIMKN010000039.1:0-7416 GCA_966244515.1 uncultured bacterium | reverse complement strand
TGAGAACGGTCTCCACTGTTCACCGACTGGAAGTCTCGACTGATCTTTCGGGATCTCAGCCACCTCGTTCCGCACCGCATCCACCATGTTCGTGAATGAACGATTCTGCGCTTCGCTCGCCGGAATCAATTTCTCAAAAGCAGTACCATTCGCAGTATTGACGCGCACGTTTACGGAGCCGTCGGGATTGAGCGTCGCAGTATCCTCTCCCACACGAACAACCGTCGGCTCTCGCACCTCAGCACTTGGAGTGATCGGATCGCTCGTCGGGTACTCGATCGCAAGATCAGGATTCTTCGGATCGATCGGGTTCGCGACGTCGGGTCTCAGCGCATCGCCTGATGGATATTCGATCGCGAGGTTATCTGTTGATGCTACTGGCGTTTCGGCCTTGGGATACAGGAGTTTCTGCCACCAGGGCCTCGTGTCTGCCGGCGGTTCGGGATTCTCTGCCTTCGCTTGAGCGATGCGGTCTTGAAGAAGCTTCTCCTCCAGAGCAGCGGTCTCGGGTGATTTCTTGTCGACCTCGGGAAGCATGTCTCCCGTGCCGGCTGTCGGGTACTCGATCGCAAGATCAGGATTCTTCGGATCGATCGGGTTCGCGACGTCGGGTCTCAGCGCATCGCCTGATGGATATTCGATCGCGAGGTTGTCGAGCGAGGTGTCGCGTTCAGTGCGCTCGGGCGCGAGGCCCGCCATAGTGCTCGGTTCCTCGCCCGTCAGATTCGAGCCGGAGAACCAATTGGTGACCTTCTGATACGAGCACGAGAGCCAGCCCGTGCACGCATTTGGATTTTCCACCTCAGGTCGTAGCGTGTCATTGGTCGGGTATTCAGCCGCGAAGTTGGTCGCATCGCGTTCCGCGAGTTCTGCATTTTGGCGAGCAGATTCCGCTGTGAGTCCCTCGAATCCCCTGCTGTATTCAGCGTAGAGAGCTGCAAGACGCTGCTCTTCTGCTGCCGCGTCGGCGTTCTGCTGCGCGGATATCGCCGCGCCTCCCTCCCAGCCCGCAGAGATCTCGTTCCATCGGTCATTTTCGACGGATGCATCATTCTGCGCTGTCGAAATCGCCGTGTTACCTTCCCATGCCGCAGAAAGGTTATTCCACAACGCATTCTCGGCCGTTTGATTTTGAGTGGCCGAAAGCGCCGCGTTGCCTTCCCATCCGGCGGAGACCTGGTTCCACCATTCTGAGCGCGCCTGTTCTCCCTGCACTGTCGAGAGCGCGAGATTATTTTCCCAGCCTGTCGCGTAGGAGCTCCATGCAGCGCTCTCAAGGTTTTGCTGCGCGGATACCGCGGCGCCTCCCTCCCACGCCTGAGCGACCGCATACCAATCCGTAGGCGGCGCATATGTCGCTTCTGCGAGCCTGAGCGGATTCGAGCGCGGCAGAGGCACCGCTGTATCGAACTGCTCTCCTATCGAGCGCGGGAGACTGCTCGAGAGCGACACGTCGTAGTACTCGGATGCGTACGGGATCGGATTCGACGTGTATGGGACCGGCGCAGTACCGGATTCCCACGGATTCCACGACGACGCGAATCCTCCCGTGAGACTCGCGACCTGCACGCTATTCCCTACGCTCGGTGCTGGCCATGGCGATGATTGCGTCGGCACGCCTGCAAGACGCTGGAATTCATTGAGCCGATTCCCGCCGTATTCCTGACCTGAGCTCGTGAGGAAATCGTATGTCGCTTTGCCCGACCAGCCGCGGAAGTCTCCCACCGCAACGTCATATTTATTGAGACGTTCGCCGCATGTTCCCCAATTGGCGCACGTTCCTGCGCGAAATGCCGATCCAGTGTCGTGCGAATACCCGGTGACATTCTCGAGCTTCGGGTCGTATATCGCGCCTGTCTGCGACGCGATATCTTTGTCGCCCGTGTATGTCTGACCATCGAGTGGGCTTTTGTACGTTACGGCTCCGAGATCGTAGTACCGACCATAATTCTCAGGCGCAGTGGCGAGCGTCACTGCATCGGCTTTACCGAGGCGCACATCGTCCAGCGTACGCGGCACGTATTCACCATCGAGCCCGGCGCGCGAGGTCACGAACCCTCCTTGCACCGTGCCACCGGCGCCGGGGCCATAGAATGTCGTACGCGCGTCAAAGGGATTGCCAATCGCTTCTTTATTGAGTGCAGGTTGTTCCGGCGCCGTGAACTGAGCGTTCTCAGGCTTGAACGGATTGACGATCATGCAGTACCAACCGGTACATTCCGCTGGCGCTGCTTGCTGTGGTTGTTGCGGTACAAACGTATTCGCTTGCTCGATGAGCTCTTGCTGCGTGAGCCCGCCACTCGTGAACGACTGCTCAGGCACCGTGGTGCTGTCCGGTTTCAGTGTCTGCACCGATGATGCATCGATGTCGGGCACCGTACCGCCTTCGAGCGGCGCTGATTGCTGCGCCGCAGGCTCCGAAGAGAAGAACCAGTCCTTGATACTGTCGAGGATGCCGGGCTTTTGCGCTGCGTTCTGTATTTGATCTTGGAAATTCTGAGCAGACTGCGAGATCGGAGTCGGGTCGAGCAAGCGCTTGCTGAGATCCTCCGTCTGCTTCGAAGTGCCGTCTGGGTTCAACAAGCCGCCCTGCAGATCCTTTACTTCACCAGCATTGAATGACGGGAATTTTGGCTCCTCGGTCCCCGTCCCTGATCCTTTTGTGCCGGTGTCCGGCGTCTGGCAGGGCTTGCCGTCGCAGAGCGATGCTTTGCAGACGCTCGGCGCAACACAGGTACCCTCGGCCGCAACATCTTTCGCCTCTATTGATACGCAGGGTTTGCCATACAGATTCACCTTACCGTTGATCTTGGTCCCGTACGGCACGCCTGATACGTATACGTAGAATTGCGACATCGACGGACACGATGTGTTGCCGTCGAAATCATCCTGCGCCGAAGAAACAGCTGGGAGCGCAATCGCGGTCGCTATGAGTAGCAAGAAAATGCCACGAAGGCGGCTCTTCATACCTCTATGATACCAACGCGGCGCCCATTTCAGGGCGCCGCGTGTTAAAAACTTTTCTGCGGAACCTTACATCTCCATGCCGCCTGGCATGCCGCCTCCCATTTCTTTCTTCTCTTCCGGGATATCAGCGACCGCTGCCTCCGTGGTCAGAAGCACCGCCGCCGCTGAAGCAGCAGTCTCGACGCCGCTTCTCGTGACCTTCACCGGATCGATGACGCCCGCCTCGATCATATCCACGATTTCCTCGGTCGCAGCATTGAATCCCTTCATGTTTGCATCGGAGATCTCCGCGAGAAGCACCATCTCATCTTCGCGGCCCGCGTTGCGTACGATCTGCTTGAACGGCGCTGTGAGCGAATTCACCAAGACGCTGTAGCCAGTTGCGAATTCATCTCCGCTCTTCTTCGCGACAGCAGCCACGTTCTTCTGAAGCTTTGCGGAAACTTTCGCAAGCGTAGCACCACCGCCTGGGACGATACCCTCAGCGATCGCTGCCTTTGTGGCGTTCACGGCGTCTTCGATCTTATCCTTGAGGTACTTCATCTCCGTCTCGGTCGCCGCTCCGACGCGCAGTACCGCCACGCCGCCAGAGAGCTTCGCGACACGCTCCTGAAGCTTCTCCTTATCGAATTTCGAATCAGTATTCTCAAGCTGTGTCTGGAGCTGAGCGACGCGCTTCTCGATGTCGGATTTCTTGCCCTTACCGCCGACGATCGTCGTCGAGTCCTTTGTAGCGATCACGCGTTGCGCGCGGCCGAGCATGGTGAGCTCTACTTTTTCGAGCGTGAGTCCGAGATCTTCAGTGATGACCTGCCCGCCTACCGTGATGGCGATGTCAGAGAGCATCTCCTTTTTCCTGTCGCCATAGCCCGGGGCTTTCACCGCGAGCACGTTGAAGACGCCCTTGAGCTTGTTGAGCACGAAGGTCGCGAGCGCTTCGCCATCCACATCATCGGCGATGATGACGAGATCACGCTTGCCAGACTGCGCCACTTTCTCAAGAAGCGGCACGATATCCTTCACTGCTGAGATCTTTTTATCGGTGATGAGTATAGGCGCGTCCTTCACCTCTGCTTCCATGCGCTCCGCATTTGTCATCATGTACGCCGAGACATAACCCTTGTCGAACTCCATGCCTTCGACGAAATCGCTCTCTATGCCGAAGGACTGCGACTCTTCCACCGTGACGACGCCATCCTTTCCGACTTTCTCTACGATATCCGCGATCGTGGTGCCGAGCTCTTCGCTCTCTGCAGAGATCGTGGCGACCTGCCGCACTTCAGCTTTATTTTTGACCGGCTTTGCGATCTTGCGGAGCTCATCGACCGCATCTTTCGCTGCTGCTTCGATACCGCGACGCACCATCATGGCGTTCGCGCCCATCGCTGTCTTCTTGAGACCTTCGGTGATGATCGCCTGCGTGAGGACCACCGCCGTCGTCGTGCCATCACCCGCCTTGTCGTTGGTCTTGGTGGCGACTTCTTTCACGATCGCCGCTCCCATGTCCTCGAATTTATCCGCGAGGGTTATCTCCTTTGCGATCGAAACGCCGTCATTGGTGATAGTAGGTCCGCCCCAGGATTTGCCGAGCGCCACATTGCGGCCCTTCGGACCGATGGTGACCTTCACTGCATTGGCGACGATGTCAACGCCTTTTTTAAGCTTCGCCCGCACGTCCTGATCGAATATGACTTGCTTTGCCATAGGTGAAATAGTTTAGTGATTAAAACGTACCGAGGATATTGCTCTCGGACACGACATAGTACTCTTCCTCTCCGATCGTGACCTCGTCGTATCCGTACTTCGAGAACATCACCTTGTCGCCGACTTTGTACTGCACCGGAATGCGATCGCCCTTGTCGGTGCGCTTCCCATCTCCCACCGCGACGACGACGCCCGTCTCTGGCTTCTCCTTGCGTGCCGTGTCAGGAATTATGATGCCCGAAGCGGTCTTCTCTTCCACCGTCTCCGGCTTCACGAGCACGCGATCTCCCGCGGGCTTGAATGTTACTTTCGAATTATTAGATGACTTTGACTTTTTCTTCATAGCAATGATGGGTGACCTAATAATTGAGTATGCGGCTGCGCCGCAGTGCGGAAAATATACCCAAAATGAAGACCTCATGGAATTGACTACGCAGTGTACTCATGGTACTATGCAAGAAGTACCATCAATCGGGAGGGTTCCATGCCCTGGCGCATCATCATAGTTGCCAGCGTAATCGCACTGCTGGTCGTAATCGCTCTCATGCCGACGATTTTCCGTCTGCGGCGCCGGGACAAGAAAACAGCGACCGCCCAATAATCCCGCAGCATCGCCACATCGCTCCGGCCCCTCGCGGCGCCGGAGCCGATTTTTTGTATGTTTTGACACATGAAGAGCCGCTTGGTACTATGGCGCCGATGGTTTTCCTCCAAGGAATACTGCCGTATGTGCAGATAGTGCTCTCCGCGCTTCTTATTGTCGCGGTCGTCTTGCAGCGCACAGGCTCCAGCCTCGGCGGCGCCTTCGGAGCGGATAACTTTTCGTCGGGCTTCCACACCCGCCGCGGTCTTGAGCGCACGCTCTATCACGCGACGATAGCCCTCGGTATCCTGTTTGCCCTGTCGGCTCTATTCAACTTACTCGTTAGCTAAAGTTCTTGCGCCTCGCCCTGCCTGACTGCAGGCGGGCACGCTCTCTGGCGCACGCGCTTCAAAGCGCTATGGATTTCGATTCAGACTCCCAAGGCAGACCTGCCTCAATAAAAGAAACGATCGCGCGGCCACGCCGATTCGCTCAGATAGCCGCGCTCGAAGATATGACGCGGCGTCTCTCGCCGTTCGAGCGCCTCGTTTTATATGTATGCACGCTTGTGCTCGGCATCAGCACGCTCGCGCTCCTCGCGGGAGCGAATGCTGCAGTGTCTGTGACGATCCCTTCGCAAGGGGGCAACCTCGTCGAGGGCGAGCTCGGACCGGCACGATTTCTTAATCCGCTCATCCCCATGTCGCAAGCCGACTCCGACATCACAACACTCGTGTATTCGGGACTCACCCGCGCCCTTCCCGACGGCTCGATCGTCCCCGATCTTGCATCTCACTATGAGATCTCGGATGACGGCACGACATACACGTTCACTCTCCGAGAAGACGCGACCTTCCACGATGGGGCTCCAGTGACCTCATCCGACGTACTCTTCACTATTCAGCGCGCTCAAAATCCAGACATAAAGAGCGTGCATCGCGCAGACTGGGAGGGCGTGTCGGTCACGACGCCAGACGAACACACGGTTATCTTCAAGCTTCCTCGCGCTTACGCTCCGTTCATACAGAACACGACGATGGGGATCCTCCCGCAGCACCTCTGGGCTACGGTAACTCCCGAAGAGTTCCCGTTCAGTCCTCTCAACACACACCCGATCGGCAGCGGGCCGTACCAAATATCGAAAGTCGAAACATCATCGACGGGAAGCGTTACTCGATACGATCTTGTGCCGTTCAAGAACTTTGCGCTCGGCACGCCGTACCTCCGTCGCCTTACGTTCATCTTCTACCCAAACGAAGATGCGCTCCTCAAGGGATTTAATAAAGGAGAGGTCGACTCGATAGCAGGTATTTCGCCCGCCCAGCTGGAAGGCATCGAACGAGACGATATATCAGTGCTCACAGTCGCTCTGCCGCGCGTCTTCGGCGTCTTCTTTAATCAAGGCCGCGCCGCAGTGCTCGCAGACGCGAACGTCCGTAGAGCGCTCGATCAAGCGATCGTGAAAGAGCGCGTCGTCGCTATGGTGCTGCATGGGTACGGCGTCGCGATAGATAGTCCTGCACCCGCGCACATCCTCTCGCTTGAGGATGCGGCCATCCGCCCGTCGCTCGCCGCGGCGCAGACGGCATACACTGACGAGTCCCTCTCGACCGCTCGCGCGACGCTCGAGCGCGGAGGCTGGAAGTACAGCGAAGAGACCGGATCGTGGAGCAATTCCAAAAAACAGGAGCTCGCCTTCACGCTCGCGACGGCTGATGCGCCCGAGCTCGTGAGTACTGCGAATGCCGTGGCAGCAGCCTGGAGCGAGCTCGGCGTAAAGGTGAACGTGCAAGTGTTCCCGATCTCAGAACTCAACACGAGCGTGATCCGTCCGCGCGAATACGATGCGCTTCTCTTCGGCGAAGTAGTCGGCCGCGAACTCGATCTATTCGCGTTCTGGCACTCATCGCAGCGCAATGACCCGGGACTGAACCTTGCCTTGTACACCAACTCAAAGGCTGATACACTCCTCTCGCAAGCACGCGCCACGACGAAGCCGGAGGATCGCGCAAAGCTCTACGCGGAATTCGCGGAACTCGTACAAAACGACGTTCCTGCTGTCTTCCTCTACTCTCCGGAATTCATTTACGCGGTGCCTGACACCCTAAAGGGCGTCCGTCTCGGCTCGCAGGCGCCGCAGGACAACTCGCTCTGGAGTGTCG
>CBIMKN010000038.1:0-7594 GCA_966244515.1 uncultured bacterium | reverse complement strand
TGACGCCCTTGAGCATCGCGAAGACAGCTTCAGTACACCAGAAGCATCCGCCACCAAAGACAGCCGTACTCATATCGCGAGCAGCGAACGTACCTTCTCTCTATCAACAGCCCAAAGAAAGGTCCCGAGGCGCGGACCGGTATCTCTGCCGATCAAGAGATTGTAGACGTGCGTAAAGAATGTGCGTTGGACTTTTTTCAGTTCCTTCTCATCCAGATCTTCCTGCTTGGGGATCGCGTACACGAGCGCCTCAAGTTCGTCGACGCTCTCAGAGCCATCGTGCGACAGCTTTTCCAATAGCGCTGCTACGTGCGCTCTCGAATTCTCATCGAGCGTGCTCGCGTACACGCTGTTCGGCGCATCAAGAAGTTCGATCTTTTGATCGGGGTTGTACGTCTCAAGCCAATTCTTCGCACGCTTCAGCCTCGAGTCGATCGACGCGTCGCTATACGAGAGACCTGAGGCCGTGAGTGTCTCTTTCAGCTTTGCGGCATCCCACTGCACGATCTGCCCGAAACCGACCGCCTGGCGAAACGGAATAGGATCGCGCACCGCTGCATCACCCGTTGCACCGATCGCGTCTTGCATAATGACAGCCTCTTCTGCTGCCGCCCCACCCGCACTATACGCGGCCACCTCTCTGTCAAACTCATCGTACTGCCGGTAGATCTCAGAGTCGAACGCCAGCATAAATGATTGCTGTGGCGACTTTCGGCCGTACAGCCATTTGAGTATGACGGGATCGTAGATGCCCAAGAGATCTCGAGGTGATATCGCATTGCCCTTTGAACCCGACATCTTCGCGCCGAGTCCCTGGATACCAATAAACTTGTATTCAGCAAAAAGCGGGGCGTCGTATGTATAGACGGCCTGCGCGATCTTGCTCGCCGCATCGTAGCTCCCGCCCGGCGACGCATGATCATGACCTCCCGGTTCGAAGCGCACGCCCTCGCGTCGCCATCGCATCGCCCAATCTATTTTCCATCCCAATTTCGCAATATGATCTTTCGAAAGATCGACGGTGTCCTGTTTCTGGGTCTCCAGACAGAGGTATGTGATCGTCGACACGCCATCGTAGGAAAGTACCTTCGTCGTATCCTTGCCAGTGAAGCGCGAGTACACGGAGATCGGATAGAACTCGGCACGATATTTTGACTCATCCAATTCCTGATCAGTTTTCGCCTTTTCAGTCATGAACGACAGCAAAATGTCCGCAATCTCGGCGCGCTGTCTCAGAGCTTGAAAGATCTCATCATCGTATGTGCCTGCGGTATACATCGATGTCTGGTCGATGTACTCAAGCGCAATGCCGAGCTCCTGCATTGCGTCCACAAAGGGTTTCTGAAACCTCTCCGCATACGAGGCCAGCTCTCCCTCTGGGTCAGGCACGGCAGTAAGGGGCTTGCCGATATGCGCCGCGAAAGACTCATCGACGCCCACCGGTACCTTGCGGAACCTGTCGAAGTTGTCCCATGAGAAAATGCGTCGGGCCTTCTTTCCCTTGCGCTCAAGCGCAGAAGCGACCAAGTGCGCCGTGATGACGTCGCGAAAATTACCGAAGTGGACTATGCCCGATGGGCTAATGCCCGCAGCGCAGGTAAAGGATTCCTCAGCTGCGTGCTCTGCGATGAGCCTGTCTGCGATCGCATCAGCCCAGTACTCCCCCGGCTGTACCGTCTTAAAATCGAATCGTCGCGGCATTGGCCGCATGATAGCAGAAAACCACGCCTATTCAGCCTATATCCCCGTGAGGAAGGGCGTACGCGATGGCGGACATAAGGAGAAGGCCGACAGCGAAGAATATGACATGTCTGAGCGCATGAGAGCGATTTCCGGCCCTCTCCAGAGAATGCGGAATGAGGTCGTGAAAAATGACGACGAGGTACGACCCGACCGCAAGACCGAGCAGCGGGATTTCCAGGGCTTCGAATCTCTCGAGGAGAAAATAGCCGCCGAACGTGCCGATAAGGATCGTGGCGGAGGCCATAAAATTGAGTGTGAGCGCGCGTCGCGCAGAAAGCCCTGCCTCGCGAAGTACGAAGAATTCGGATATTTCCTGAAGCATTTCATGCACCATGATGCTCACCGTACTCGCGATACCTATGAGCGGCGAGGCGGCAAACGATATGACAATGACGACGCCGTCACCGATATTGTGTATCGCATCGCTCGCGAGGATCCTGTTCGCATCGATGCGCGAGTGCGAGTGATCTCCGATGTCGTGGTGGTGGTGGAAATTTGGGAGATAGCGGAAGGCAACGAGAACCACGACAGCGCCCAATGCGATCCATGGTATACCCGCAGTCATCGAACCTGCGTGCGCCACGATCTCTGTAGAGAGATTGAATGCAATGATGAGAAGCACTCCTGATGCGAAGCTCACGAAGTAATGGAGATTGCGCTCCACCACCGGTCCCACACCACGCCATGTGGCGAACTTACCAGAGAACGACACAGCCATGACCGCGAGCGAGGCGGCTATCACAGAGAAAAGTTCCATATCACGCTATCTTTGCGCACTCCTTGCAGTCACCGAAAAATTCCAGTGCATGTGAAGTGACAGACTTAAAATTCTTGGATCGCTTGGCGATCGCTCGCTCCATACCATCCATGTCGCATCCCTCGACATCTTCCACACGCCCGCACGAGCGGCACACCAGATGGTGGTGATGGTCACGAGTCGCGAGCTCAAAAAAGCTTCGCCCCTGGTGGAGCTCAAGGTGCTGAACAAGACCCGCCTGTACGAAGGTCTCGAGTGTTCGATATACGGTCACTTGGTCGACTTTGGGCTTGCTCAGTACACGAGCGATATCGGCGACGCTGAGCGGATACGTAGAATCTTCCAGCACAGCAAGGACGCGCAGACGCGGCTGAGTCGCGCGAAGTCCTGCTGTTTTAAGCAGCTCAGCAGTACTCGAATCTGGTTGCATCTAGTGATCATATACTACATGCAAACCGATTGCAAGTAGACGAACTATTGTTCCGGGTTGGTAGAACCGAGGTTGATCTGCAGTCCTGAATCCTGCGTATCTGCGCTCTTCTGCTTTTCATTGACCACGTACCAGACGCCGAACGCGACCAGCACGACCAAGACTATGACGATCAGGATCGTATTTACACCGCTTCCTCCCCCATTTGAATTCGTAGGCATAGATTCGCATTTATCTGCTATATCCTCAGTATACATACACCTGCATGTCCGTGAGGCTATACTGTGTACATGAAAATCGTGCGCAAGTTTGGGGATGCCAGGCACGGATGGCGCGGCATCCGAACCGTCTGGTCGGAAGAGTGGCACTTTAAGTATCAGGTGGCGTTCGCCTCAGCCGCCTTCCTCATCGCCGCAGTGGTAGGCGCCAGCATTTTTGAGCTTGTTCTGCTTTTCGCATCGCTTTGTATGGCACTCGGAAGTGAAGTCATCAACACCGCGATCGAGGATATCGGCAATAAGATCAATCCTGATTTTGATGAACGCATCGGCGCGATCAAGGACATGGCGCAGGCATTCGTGATCCTCTCTTCCCTCCCCTCTATAGCCATCTTCCTCTGGATCTTCGTCACGAGGTTATGAATGTACTTGCAGCGATAGACGCAGGTGCGCTCGACGCGTTGCCCTTCTCTGACTCGACAGCATTCCTAACAACGCTTTCTGGCATCACACATCTCGGCGATATTCGTATTATCGCGCTCATAGCTGTGAGCATGGCCATCGTGCTCTGGCGACATGGAAGACATTCCTACTGGGCGGGACTCGCGGTCGCGACCATAGGTTCAGCAGGGTCATCGACACTTCTCAAGTACATCATCGAACGCCCGCGACCGCCGCATCCGCTTATAGATGTCGCAGGATACTCATTGCCCAGTATTCATGCCGCCGTCGCCGTCGCTCTGTATGCGTACCTTATCTACGCCGTGCTGAAGCTGCTTCATCCTCCGCATCATCGCGCGCCGCTTGCGGTCTTTCTCGCATCGACGGGCATCCTCGTGGCGATCAGTAGGATCTATTTGGGTGTGCACTATGCGACCGACGTCTTGGCTGGTGCGATGCTCGGCGCCTTGTGGGTTTGGGCAGCCATACGCACTGAGCAGCGATTCAGAACTATTCCTCGACGCGTACGGTGAATGGCACCGCATGGACCTCTCCTCCGCTTTTGAACTGTCCCCATAGCGTGTAAAGCCCCGGCTTTGGGAAGATCACGTGCGCATCGACAGGGTATGCGAATACCGGCGGCGTATACATGGATGCCATCGAATGAATGAGCTTCCCGTCTTTAATGATGATCGGCGGAAGCACAGCGCCCGGTGGATGCACTTCCCCGTGCGTGTGCGCAAAAGCCGCGAAGTCATTCTGCACTACGGCGATATGCATCGCGGCAGAAAGATATGGCTGTAGTTCCGCTGGTTTTTCGTCTTTCCGTATATCGTAAACGAACGTGGATACCTCACCCGCAAATGGCTGCGAGTACTTTATCGAGATGTCATAGCCGTCAATGTTTGCCGGTGATGAGTAGACCGCTACGCCCGTATTCTGCGCCGGATAGCCGCCGACATGTACTGGGAACTGTCTGCTCTCCAGAGTGAGACCGTTGGCGAAGTCGACAGAAACCAGGTAATCGCCAGCCTTAGGAAATACATACGACAAGCGGAAAGCGGAAGTATCCTTTTCCTGCTGCGTGAGCTCTCGTCCATCGTCGGGATGTACGTGCGCGAATACGGTCTGATCCTTGCTAACGATCACTACGTGGACCAGCTTCTCCATATCGACGAAGAGTCTTGCGGGCGCACCATCGTCGTACGTGATCGCAACCTTGAAACTTGCCTCGTGCCCAGCGATCGGCGCAGAGTCGAATGTCACATTCGCATTCGCACGCGGCAGAGACATGAAGTATTCATACTCTTGCATCTCAGGGAACATGTACGGGTATGCACCCATGCCCCACATGCAACCTTCGCGAGGAATGCTGGATTGCGCCGTCCCTGCCCTGCTCGGCTGCATGATATGCCACATATTGCCGTCGGCTTCACACGTTGCGCGATACGGTGCAAGGATCGGCGGTACGAGGAAGAGCGCCCATGCCGCCATAAAAGCAGCAATGCCTCCGAGGATCATTTTCACGATAGCAGCGAGATATACACGTAGATTCATTCGGGCTTGCGTCTCTCTGCGGCTTGTAAGTACGTGCAGTCCTGCAGCCAGAAGCACTCCCATGGCAGCAGCAATGATCATGATCGTGCTGAAAGTATCGAGTGGCCGTTTGCTCAGAGGGTAATTCTCGCTGTCGAAAGCGCCACGAGGGATCTCAAAGTCAGCAACAGCGTCGTATGCGTCTTTTTGCGGTACGCGAACCTCGAGCTCATACTGTTCATCGGCTTTTAAAAGCGATGAAGGGAAAAGATAGCTGCCAGGATAATTCTCCTCAAGCTGCAGCTCGAGAGAGGTCCCGAATTCGGATTTCAGCGCGGCCGCAGGCTTCTCATTCCCGCTCGCGTTCTCAATTTTTATTCTCAGATATCCATCTCTGTACTTGTACTGTTCAAGCGTAACCTTCGCTCCCTCGCTCACGGCACTATATACCGGCGTCATAGGCTCCTGCGGCGGAGGTGACGTGATTATCACGGCACTCGATGTGTAGATAACGAGCAGCGCAAGGACAAACTCCGCAGCGAGCGTATACGGCAGTAGCCCCTCAAAGACGCGCGCGCTGCAAGCGTGCGCCGCAGCATGATAGAGCCGGATTGCGATAAGAAGCGCCGCAGCAGCAAAGAGATGCAAGAATGCAATTCCCCATTGGGTGGTTAGAAGATTCTCAAATGTCCGCAGGTGCAGCCAGATAATGTACGAGCCAGTAATAGCGAGCGCCCCCACGGTGAAAGAAAGCATTGTGGATATCTTCGCCATCAGCGGCACAAAGTATTCTCTCGTGCGCTTAAAGAGAAACGTCGCTAGGAGTATCGCGATAAGTCCGGCCCATATGTCTTTCTCTATGAGGTGCACGAAATTCACGGCAATGGATACGTCGGGATGAAAGTGATTGGCTGTCGCGTGACTTATCTTTGCCCTCTCGAAAGCAAAGATCGCAAGTATGCCCGCGAGAAGCGCCTCTATCCACGTGAATGTATGCGATGCGGTGATCTTTCGTACGCCCATGATCGCCACTATCAGGAATGCGGCCGCAGCGACTATTCGAATCACGGTTGCCTCTCCTGCTGCCGTGTGCGCGTACGAGAACACTGCGCTGAAAAAACCGCTTTCGTGAAGCATTGCCAGATCACGTGCCTTGAACCATACCTGCAGCACCCCGCCGAGGATCGCAAGCGACCCGCCAACACACGCGAACACGCGCAAAGATCGTCTCATCACGGATCCCTCTACGTGGATCTTAGACGCCTTGAGAAGCGGTCTGAGCGCAAAGGCGACGAAGGCAAGGAGCGCCCACATCAGGCCGTGGCCGAATAGCTCCACCGTCATGCCGACGATTTCCGACTGCGTGCGAATCTGAATGATCTCGGTATCCGATACCAGAGATGAATCGAGCATGACTCCTTCGCCTACAGCAAACGGGTACGCCCCCTTCGTGAAATGACCATCGTCTTCTGACACGACACTCCACTCGACAAGATACGCTCCGGATCCGTCATCTTTCAGGCCGACCGACAACCAGTACGAATCACTGTCTAACTTCGAGGGCAATGCATCGCTTACCACTGTACCTGACGGTCCTGTCACTTTTATTCGACTTGCATCGGGGTCTATACGCTCACTGAAGCGTATCTCGACCCTCGTCGGAGTAGATGTGGCGAATGCCGATGATGCTGGCGCTGATTCAAGTGGCACCGCATGCGCATGCGCGAATGCCGGGCTCAAAAGTATACAAAGTGAAAGAAGAATGGTTCGTTTCATATCGAGAGGCCGCGCTACCCCGCGCTACGTGACGCGGGGTAGCGCGTCAGATGTTACAGTTTGCGGCGATAACCAGCGCCAGCAAGGGCGAGCGCTATCGCAGCGAGAGCGAGACCCGCCACAGCGAGACTTCGCGTACTATTCGTCTTGTCAGCGAGATCAGCTACCGAGGCCGATTCTTCAGGAAAGCCGAGTGAGGCCTTTTCAGAGGGACATCCGAATCCGCCGCTTTTCATGACCTGCGTTACGCCCTCCGAAATCTGTTTCTCCCCCTCTTCCGCCGCTTCCGCACCTTCCGCACGGCATGTGAAGGTGAGATCGACTGGCGTCTCGTTGATCGTGCCGAAGAAGCGATACGATATGGTCGTGGCTTTCGTCGGGTAGTACTTCGCGGCGTACGCACCCGGCGTGTTGTAGACAGGCGAAAGATCGAATGTCTTTTTCGACGACCCCGCTATGAGTTCGACCTTAAGCGTGCTCTCTAGTCCGCTCACGGGCGTCGTCGCGCCCCCTGCGCCCTCTTGTGCTACTCGGAGCTCGACGCCTGTCTTGTCATCTACAGCAACAGGCTCATTGAGCGAACCTACGACGAATTCATATGTTTTCCCTCCGATTTCGTACTCCGCATGCTGATGTGCGCTCGCTACAAGCGGTAGCACTGAGATGGCTGCAGTTGCTGCAGTGACACCTAAA
>CBIMKN010000037.1:0-8046 GCA_966244515.1 uncultured bacterium | reverse complement strand
GCCCGGCATCGCGGTGACGCGCAGGTGCTTCATAGTTTTCATAAGTCGGATGCGTTCGTCGCGCGTGACGCTGTTGCATGGTTTGTCTTCATCGATTCCGGCGATCGATAGGAGAGATGGCGCGAGCGCCGTCGGTACAATGCTCGAGAGTGCGTTGCGTACCTTCTTCACATGGTGGATCCTAAACGCTTCTTGCAGTGCGGCGTTCGCTTTTTCATACCCCATATCTGGGATGAGATCGAGTTCGATCACGCATTCGCCGTAGTCGAGCATCTCTCCGATCGTGCTGCTGAGATTCAAAATGCCGGGACCCGAAAGTCCTACGTGCGTGAAGAGGACCTTGCCGTGCGCTTCCGCTTTCTTCTCTTCGTTTTGAATGAGTCTGATCTTTGCACTTCTAAGCGATACGCCCGCGGCTCGCTTCACCCATGTTTCTTTCGTGGTGACAGTGACGAGCGCTGCACTCGGCTCTCGTACCGTGTGTCCGAGACTTCTCAGCCACGGATACCCGTCGCCCGTAGATCCGGTCTCGGGATGCGATGTGCCTCCGGTCGCGAGAATGAACGTTCGTGCTCGCAGTACTCTTTTGCGCTGCAGCTCTGCAGCGACAATTCTGGAATTCTCGATATGGAAACCATTTACGCGTTCTCCTGTCCGCACGACGACGCCGGCTCTATCGAGCGCGTCGGTCAGGACCCGATGTACCGCTTTCGCTGTGTTCGCGAGGGGGAACACACGCCCCTCGGCCTCGATTTTCGTCGGCATCCCGTGGGTGTGGAAATAGGCGAGTGCTTCGCTGTTGCTATAGCGGGAGAATGGTGACGCGAGGAATTTACCGGCCTGCTTGTACTTGGCGAGCAGAGCGCGCTGATCCGGCTCTGCATTTGTCACATTGCAGCGACCGCCGCCGGTGATCAGGAGCTTCTTCCCGAGCGTGCGGTTCTTCTCTAGAAGTACCACCCTTGCGCCATTTTCGGCCGCAGTGATCGCAGCGAACATGCCGGCCGGCCCGCCACCGATGACCGCAACATCCCAGACTTCTCCCAACTCCTTTTGCATGCCGTATCCTAGCAATTTGACAGCACTATTGCCATATGCTATTATTCATATACCAACGTTCTCTTCTGTTTTTTTGTCTTGAGGCTTCTCGAGACCGTTCCAAGTCGAACAGGGAATGAAAGCTTCGAGACCGCTGGATTACTTGGCCCTTTTGGGCACCAGCTTACACACATGTACAGGAATTCATTTGGCTCCCGCTCAGGGGGTAGGCCCTCATACGGCAACCGACCGTACCGGTCGGGCAGCGGCGGATTCCGCCGCAATTCGAGCGCACCGAGGCGCGCATCCCACATGGGACAGCGCATCGATGTGTCGCGATTTATCAATAAGGCAGTCGCGGTCGAAGAGCGCGAGACGTTCGTACCGAAGCACACATTCAACGATTTTCGGATAACGGAACAACTTAAGCAAAACATCGCGGCAAAGGGGTACATCACGCCCACGCCTATACAGGACCAGGCGATCCCGCGCGCCCTTGAAGGCAGCGACATCGTCGGTATCGCGAACACCGGTACCGGTAAGACCGCCGCGTTCCTCATTCCTCTCATCCACAAAGTGCTGGAAAATAGGAACGAGCGCGTCCTCATCATGGTGCCGACGCGTGAGCTTGCGGTACAGATAGAGGAGGAGTATTGGGGATTTGCTGCGCATATGCGCATCGGGATAGTGACCTGCGTCGGCGGCGCGAACATCAATCGCCAGATCGCGACGCTTCGCCGCAGGCCGAACTTCGTCGTAGGTACTCCGGGCAGGCTTAAGGATCTTATGGAACGCGGCGCGCTTGATCTCTCGCGATTCTCGACCGTCGTCCTCGACGAAGCCGACCGTATGCTCGACATGGGATTCATCCACGACATGCGATTCATTATGGGCCGCATGACACAGGATCGTCACACGCTTTTCTTCTCAGCGACGATGTCTCGCGACATCGAAAAGCTTATCGGTGACTTCTTGCAAGAGCCCGTGTCGATCTCGGTGAAGACCGGTGATACGGCGAAGAGTGTCGAACAGGACATCGTGCGCACTCAGGGCAAGAACAAGCTCGACGTGCTACATGATCTGCTCGTACAGCCGGGCTTCTCAAAAGTGATCGTCTTCGGCAGAACGAAGCACGGCGTAGAAAAACTCTCCAAGGCGCTCGCGCAGAGGGGATTCAAGGCTGAATCTATCCACGGCAACAAGACGCAGGGGAAGCGAGAGCGTGCACTTCAGAGCTTCAAGCGCAACGACATACAAGTACTGGTCGCGACCGACGTAGCGGCCCGCGGTATCGATGTCGAAGATGTCAGTCACGTGATCAATTACGATATTCCGACCACATACGAGGACTACGTGCACCGCATAGGACGCACTGGTCGAGCAGGAAAGGGTGGAATCGCACTCACGTTCATCGACTAAGGGAAAAAGGCGCCGAACGGTGCCTTTTTCATTGGCACTTGCGCTTTCTCCCAAAGAGGTGCATAAAGGTGGATATTAGCCCAGGAATATCGCTCAAGGTCAAGCCGAAAGCCATATTTTAAGCCATTATTTAGACCGATTATATGAAAAAGCTTATCGTTTCCGCTCTTGCGCTCGCGAGTCTTGCAGTCGCGTCGATCGCGTCTGCGCAGACCTATTACTCGATAGGCACCTACGGCACATCGTATGGTTCCGCATACTGCGGCAATCTCACTCGCGATCTCTCCTATGGCATGCGCGGCAGCGATGTTTCATCTCTCCAGAGCTTTCTCGTCAGTCGCAACTACCCTGGAAGCGGCAGCTGGATGGTCACCGGATACTTCGGACGCGCCACTGAGGCAGCGGTGAGGATCTTCCAGCAGGAGCGCGGTCTCGCGGTCTCTGGCGTCGCCGATAGTGCGACGAGGGCAGCTATCTGCGGATACTCCACGCCGGCCTACCCGTCGTACCCTTCGTATCCGACCTATCCCACGTACCCAACGTACCCGACCTATCCCACGTACCCATCATCGGTAACGATCACGTCGCTCTCGACGAACTCTGCTGCGCAGAATTCGCCGGTCACGATCTATGGCACGGGCTTCGACTACTACAACAATACGGTCTACGTCGGCTCCACTCCTCTTACAAATATCTCGTCGCAGAATGGTACATCAATGACGTTCACTGTCCCGTCGTACCTCACGGGCACGGTTCAGGTCTATGTCGCGAACACGCGAGGCCAGAGCAATGCGCTCTCGCTCTCGATCGTTCCGTATAGCTATCCGTGCGGCACCTACCCGTACTCGACCAACTGCGGCACGTGCACGTACCCGTACACGAACTGCCCGAGCGGTCAGCTCTCGATCCAGTACCTCTCTCCTACGAGCGGTGCTGTCGGCACGTCGGTTACTGTCTACGGACAGGGATTCAGCTCGACCAACAACTCCGTGCGCTTCGGTCAGGGCATTATCGCGGGTATCAGCTCGTTCGATGGTCGCTCACTCACGTTCACTGTGCCGACGTACCTGACGGGCTACAACTCTCAGCCGATCTCGCTCGCGACGTACAATGTGTCAGTACAGAACAGCGCGGGCTTCACGTCTAACTCGTTGCCGTTCACGGTCACGTCGCTCGGCTCTGTGGGAGCTCCTACTATCTCAAGCATCTCCGGTCCGACTTCGCTCAACACCGGTATCACCGGCACGTGGAGCGTGCAGGTCTACAACACGCCGCAGAACTACTCGAACTACATCACCGTGTCGGTGATGTGGGGAGATGAGAATGTGTACGGCTCTCCGCTCTCAGCGTCTCAGACGTCGTATGCGCAGGGCAGCCAGAACTTCACCTTCACGCACTCGTACTCGCAAGCAGGTACGTACACGGTGCGATTCACGGTGACCAACGCATCGGGACAGACGAATAGCTCGACTGCCACGGTGACCGTCTCAGGTTCCGGCACGGGTTCACTCTCGCTCTCTTCGCTCACGCCGACCTCCGGCCGCGTCGGCACGCAGATCGTGATCACAGGCAACGGATTCAGCGCGACAGACAATACGGTCCGCTTCGGAGTGGGCGGCACGCAGCATCTCCCGTCGTACAACGGCAACACGATCTACTACACGATCCCGCAGTATGTATCTCCGTGCGATGTCGTATCGTCGGGTTCTGTTTGTGCGCAATACTTCCAGCAGGTAACTCCTGGTACCTACCAGCTGTATGTGCAGAATGGTTCAGGAGCCTCCAACACGCTCAGCTTCAACGTCACGCAGTAACGCACGTCACGTTCCACAAAACGCGGCCTGATGGCCGCGTTTTGTTATATTCCGAAGATGGAACATCGATGGAATGTGTCGATACCGGAAGCGACGCAGATACAAAAAAGTTTACGAGACGATATTCGGCTCACGCCTCTCACGCGACAGCCGCGGACGGTCGCAGGTGCGGACATTTCATTCGAGCGCTTCTCGGATCTCTTTCATGCTGCGATCGTGGTCTTCTCGTACCCTGAGCTCGACGTGATCGAAAGGGCAACTGCGACTCTGCGCGTCAGGTTTCCATACGTGCCCGGATACTTGTCTTTTCGCGAAGTACCGGCGCTCGTAAAGGCCTACGACAAACTCAAGATCAAGCCGGACGTGATCATGCTGGACGGGCAGGGCATAGCGCATCCACGCCGACTCGGGGTCGCCTCGCACGTTGGTCTTGCACTCGATACGCCCACGATCGGGTGCGCAAAATCACGTCTCTATGGTGTAGGCAAAGATCCCGCATCTAGGAAGGGAAGCGTGTCACGCATTCGTGACCCGAAGGACGGCGACGTCATCGGCGCGTATGTCCGTACGAAAGACAGTGTGAAGCCGGTAATTATCTCGCCGGGGCATCGAATCACGCTCGAAGAGAGCATCGATATCGCGCTCACGTGCGTGAGATCGCACCGCATACCCGAGCCAACACGGCTTGCGCACAACCTCGCGAATGAGGCGCGAAAGAAATGTGCCGCGCGTCGATAGTGCATACTAGATGTATGCGATTAGCTACCAGGTATGCGCAGTACCTCGTCATTCTCGTCCTCCTTGCGGCGGCGGTAGCTCTCTACATTCCTGTCGGCATGCGATATGCCATGCAGCCATTCCTCTATGCATCGGTCGCGTCGGTGCCTCAATCTGAAGTAGCGATCGTACTCGGCGCGTCCGTGTACCGCGGCAAACCTTCGCCTGTCTTGGAGCGCCGCGCAGCGAAAGCGGTCGAGCTGTATCAGGCGCGCAAAGTCTCCAAGATACTCGTCACCGGCGACAACGGCGCTCTCTCTCATGATGAGGTGACGCCGGTCAGGAAATACCTTCTGGAAGCGGGCATCCCTGCGGGCGATATCTTCCTTGATCACGCAGGATTCGACACATACAGCAGTATGTATCGAGCGCGCGACGTGTTTCGAGCTGGATCTGCCACGATAGTCACGCAGGATTTCCATTTGCCGCGCTCGGTATACATCGCACGGCATCTCGGAGTGGAAGCCTACGGGATCGCAGCAGAAGGCGATGGTTCAGAGAAGGATTACGTGCGGGAAATTCCCGCATCGGGGAAAGCGCTGCTGGATCTTATCGTTCACCGCGTGCCAAAATACCTCGGCGAACAGATCCCGCTCAGTGGCGACGGCTCGCGTACGTGGTACTGAGGTGTGTCTCGTGGTATATAGAGCGAATGAAATTCTCTTTACCATTCCAGGGAGACACACAGCAGGGAATAGCGCGCCTCAAGCAGCTGATCGATGAGCACCGCTCTCAGATTTCCGAGAAAGCATCGGGCGTAAAGGAGGAGTGGCAGGATAATGTGCTCTCGTATGCATTTGATGCAGAGGGTAAGCACATCGAAGGTACGGTCACGGTACTCGATGGAACCTACGAAGTGTATGCGAAGCTGCCGCTCGCACTTAGGTTATTTGAAGGGACGATAGAGCGCATGATCGAAGCAGAGGTAAAGAAGCTCAAGCTCTAGCTGGTATACACCATGAGATAAGCGGCGCTTGCCGCACAGTATGTATTCTTATGCCTCGATCTCACGGGGTATACTGTAATTCATGAAACAGGCGCTCATCGTCGTGCCGATCCTCTTTCTGCTCGCGCTCATCTATCTGGGCTATACGCTCTATCGCGGAACAGAGTCGA
This sequence comes from uncultured bacterium, assembly GCA_966244515.1. Taxonomy (GTDB): domain Bacteria; phylum Patescibacteriota; class Minisyncoccia; order Phycocordibacterales; family UBA2100; genus UBA10103. The sequence goes on along the minus strand of CBIMKN010000037.1, from coordinate 1,882 downwards.
ATACGGCGTGCACAGGCGACGAATGCCTCGAATTGACGGCTGATCAGCTCGCAGACAAGGCGATAGAAGCAAGGACACGGTAGCGCGTACGACTCGGCGCGGTCTGCATTGCATTCCACAACGATTTTTTCATGCCCGTGTAAGAGAGAGTTGGTATACTCCGTCTATGATAGTGATGAAGTACGCGCGTTTTCTTTTCCTATTGCTCGTCTTTTTGTTACCGAGCGCCGCATCTGCACAATCCAAATTCGAGGTGACCGGCTGGATACCGTATTGGCGCGCCGCGACAGGTACAGCGGACGTTTTGCCGCATCTTGATTCGCTTACGGAAGTGAATCCATTCGTGTACACGCTCAAACAGGACGGGACGCTCTCCGACAACGGGAAGCTCACTGAAGAACCGTGGCTCTCTTTCATTGCCGAGGCGAAGAAAAAGGGCGTGCGTGTTGTCCCGACGGTCATGTCGAGTGATAGAGAACTGCTGCATCGGATACTCAGCAACCAAAAGACGCGTATTGCGCTTGAAGACGAGATCGCGAATACGGTGAAGGCGAACGGTTTCGATGGTATCGACATCGATTTTGAGAATAAGAGCGCCGACACGAAAGATTATTTCTCGACCTTCCTCAAGGGTCTTTACCAGCGCATGGGAAAGAAATGGGTCATGTGCACCATAGAGACGCGCATCCCCAATGAAGACCGCTATTTCGGCGCGACGATACCTGCTGATGCCAACATTTTTGCCAATGACTTGAAGGAGATCAATAAGTACTGCGATCGCGTGAGACTCATGGCCTATGATCAGCAGGGGATCGACCAAAAATTGGTATCGGAAGCAGGAAGCCGTCTCTATGCGCCGGTCGGGGACCCTGCGTGGGTCGAGAAGGTGGTCAACCTCATGTCAAAGGATATCGCGAGGTCAAAGATCCTCATCGGCGTGCCGACCTATGGGTATGAGTACAGCGTTCAGGTGTATGCGAATAATCAGTACGTCTACGATATTCTCTGGACGTTCAATCCGGGTTACGCATATCCCATCGCGCAGCAATACGGCATCACGCCGGAGCGCACATACTGGGGCGAGATGGCTTTCTCCTACGTCCCGCTGAACGGCTCTACAACGCCGCCGATGGCCGGCTCTGTATCGGCTCTCGCTGCGGCCGCGGCGGCATCGCAGATCGCGACGCAGAACAACACGAACCTCTCATTCAGATACCTTGTGTGGCCAGACGCTGGATCGGTGCAGACCAAGATCGACCTGGCGAAAAGACTCGGCGTGCGCGGCATCTCGATCTTCAAGCTCGATGGCGGGCAGGATCCGGCTATCTGGAATACACTTCAGGGCGTGGCCGGTACGAATAGCACAGCGCCCGCTCAAAACCCATCATCGGGGAGCAGTGGCTCAGCTATTGCACGCGGGCTCGATATCGGAATGCAGGGCGAGGACGTGCGTACTCTTCAGCGAGTCCTGAACAAGGATCCTGATACGCGCGTCGCTTCCGGCGGTGTCGGTTCGGCCGGCAATGAATCAACATACTTCGGCGCGGCGACTTCAGCGGCGGTCAAGAAATTCCAAGTAAAGTACGGACTCGCAAAGGCCGGGGACGCGGGATACGGGTACGTAGGACCGAAGACGCGTGCGAAGATCAATACGCTGCTTGGCTCCTAACGGAAGCACACTTGCATCTGAGCTGCATGGTGTAGAATGGACGCACTATGCCAGAAACAAAAAAAGATTTTAGCAATCTCTATATACCTGCGGCCATCGTTATCGCCGGTATCATTATCGGCGCTTTCGTCATGGTCGGAATCTCCAAAATGGGGGCCACGTCAGGCGGCACCGGCGCCACAGCGCGCCGCGCCCCCCCAGCAGCCGCAGAGC
>CBIMKN010000036.1:0-8080 GCA_966244515.1 uncultured bacterium | reverse complement strand
ACTCGCAGCGGTACGCGATATTCGAGAAGATCATGCTGATCTTCTGTCTCGCGCTTGGCATTGGCGTTGCTGCGACCGCATTTCTTGCCGCACCTTCACCGGCAGAGCTGCTCACCTGGAGCATCCCCACCACGACCGCCGCTGCTCTCGTCTTCCTTTCGCTTCTCGGATGGGGTGCCGGCTCGGGACCGGATCTCATGCTGCCATACAGCTGGTGGGTCACGGAGAAGGGATATCAAAATCTTTCGGTCAACCAGCGAAGCGGCAAGAGTCTCGCCTCGCACACGGATATAGAATCGGTACGCCGCGTGAGCGGATGGCTGAGGCTTGCGACGTGGGACACGGCCTTTGGATATATCGCGGCAGGGTTGGTCGCGACAGTTTTCATGGTAGCTGGCGCAGAGATACTGGCACCTCGCGGAATCGTTGTAGAGGGAATGCCAGCGCTTACGAACCTTGCCACCATATTCACTGAATCGTTCGGCGCGTGGTCGTACTACCTATTCATGATCCCGGCATTTGCCGCAATATACAGCACGGCGCTCGGCGTCTTCGATGGGGGGCGCATGGCGATCGCGCACATTGTGCGTATGCTTTTGGGGAAGGATACTGTGCGGCCCGCTCAGATGCGCGGCAACATATGGTATCGCGCTTCGCTCGTGCTTTTCTCGATCGTACCGCTCGCACTATTCCTTGGCATTAAACAGCCAGTGACCCTCGTCATCGCTGCGGGCATTATCTCGGCAGTGTCTATGCCACTCTTGGGCTATCAGGTATATCGAAGTCTGATACGGGATGTGCCGCGTGAATATCGTCCGCGTCCTTTCTATCTTGGGAATTTGCTTCTCAGTGTCGCCGTCTACCTCTTTTTCATGGGGCAGGCGCTCTGGCAGCTCGCAGACAAGTATTTCTAGGACCTCGTGAGGTCGTCGATACGCTGGCGATTCTTCTCGCCGTAGTCGATCTCGAAATCTACATTGGGTAGGAATTTGAGCATGGCGTGACCCTTGAGGTACTCGCGAAATTCGGTCCGATTTCTTTTTGCGAAGAGAAGTACCTCCTGCTCCGCGCTCTCTGGCAAGACGGAGATAAAGATCATTACATTTTTTAGGTCAGGGGAGACATCTGCGTGCGTGACCGTCACGAGCGATTGCCTATTGCTCTCGCGCGCAAGAAAATCCGCAGCGCGGTGCGCGATCGTTTCTGCTACTTGAGTCTGTCGTCTGCTCGCCATAGGCTCTACACCGTCGTCTTTGTGACGTATTCGATAATATCTCCCTCTGCGGGTTCGAATGAAGCTTCGAGCTGGGCGCCGAATTCGGTCCCGGCCTGAACCTTCTCTACGTTCTGTCGATTCGTTTGAATATTGATGAAAGCGCCTTCTCCGACGACTACTTTGCGACGCAAGATGCGCACCGTGTCGGCTTTGCCGATGTATCCCTCAGATACGCTCGCGCCGATCACGTGCTCTTGCTTACGGCTGGAGAATACTTTGAGGATCCTCGCACGTCCCACTACCTCTTCGATGACGCGCTTCGGTTGCGCTGCTTTGAGCAGTTCTTCTACGCGCTCAGTGAGCTTGTAGATGATATTGAAGAATTCGAATGTCACGCCGCGCTCCCTGGCAAGACCCTCTGCTATCGGGTCGATGCCGACATTGAATCCGATCACGACCGCGTGCGATGTGCCGGCAAGCGCTGTCTTGATGTCACCCTCTACAATATTGCCAATGCCGGATTGTACGATGTTGACCCGTGCATATTCGTCTCCAAGGCGTGCGATCTCCTGGAGCAGCGCTTCGAGCGAGCCCGTGACATCTGCGCGCACGATGATCGGCATGTAGTAGCGGCCCTCGGTGGTTTCCGTCTGGCGCGTAGCGGCAGATGATACCGGGGCGATAGACGCACGTGCTGCTTCCGCATCTTTCTTATTTTTAAACGACGTGAATGTCTCGCCGACGGACGGAAGCTCGTCGAATCCGATGAGGGCGACCGGCGTCGAAAAGGTCGCTTCCTTGATCGACTTGCCCTGGTGATTCTCCATGAGCCTCACTGGGGCAATAGCGCGGCCTGCGAGTACGGCCATGCCGCTTTTGAGCGTGCCGCTCGTGATGATCAGCGTAGCTGCGATGCCGCGCTTCTGATCGCGGTGCGCCTCGATCACATAGCCTTCCGCGGCGACCGACGGGTCCGCTTTAAACTCCTGCATTTCAGCGAGAAGCAAAATGAGGTCGAGCAATTCATCGACGCCCTGTCCGGTCTTTGCGGAAATAGCGGCCCACGGCACATCGCCGCCAAGCTTCTCAAGGTACACCTCCTTCTCTAGGAGGGAAGCATGCGTGCGGTTGAGGTCGGCATTGGGCTTATCGATCTTGTTTATGGCGACGACGAACGGGATACCGGCTTCACGGATCTGCGAAAGCGCTTCGAGAGTCTGCGCCTTCACGCCATCGTCTGCGGCGACCACGAGGATTGCGATGTCGGCGACGTTGGCTCCTCGAGCTCGAATAGCGGAAAAGGCCGCGTGACCTGGCGTGTCGATGAAGGTGATGCGCTTTTTCTCGCCGCCCTTTTCGCGCTCTACTTCATACGCGGCGACGTGCTGCGTGATGCCGCCTGCTTCGCCAGCGACGACATTGGACTTCCTGATGAAATCGAGGAGGGTCGACTTACCGTGGTCGACGTGCCCCATCACCACCACAACGGGCGGACGCTCTATTGAATGTGAAGGCTCCTTTTTCATAGCGTTGTTCCATAATCCCGGGGCAGGGTGCGTTGGGGGTGAGTATACCCCCGACGCGGTATTTCGGCTACACTCCTCGATATGAGACTTTTCGGGCAGAAGCGCATCTACCTGGACTACGCGAGCGCGCCACCAGTCGCCAAAGAGGCGCTCAAAGCCATGTACGCCGCCGAGCGTTTTGTGGGTAATCCCGGCGCCATCCACGCGGAAGGCGTCGAAGCCAACGCGGCACTCGGAGAGGCTCGCGAGAGGATCGCAGCGCTTCTTGGCGTGAAAGCCAGAGAAGTTATTTTTACGTCGGGACTCACCGAGTCGAACAATCTCGCGCTGCTTGGCTATGCGCGCTCACTTGAGCGGATACGGCGTACGCTTGAGGGGACACACTGGATCGTGAGCGCGATCGAGCATACATCAGTACTCGACTGCTTCGGCGAGATAGAGCGACTCGGCGGGATAGTGACGTTCGTGATGCCCGATTCGAGAGGCCGCATAACGGCAGCGGCGATCGAGGCGGCACTGCGACCGGAGACCGTCCTTGTGTCAGTGGGATGGGCCAACAATGAGATAGGGATCGTGCAGCAGCTCGCGAAGATCCGCGCGGTGCTCGAAGCGCATGAGAGGAAACACAAAAGCGTGGTGCTTTTGCATAGCGATGCGGGACAGGCGCTTCTCTATTTGAAGGGGACCGTACATAGTCTAGGTGTAGACATGCTCGCCCTTGGTTCGAACAAGTTGTACGGGCCGCATGGTATAGGTGCGCTCTATCTACACAACCGCGCTCAGTTATCTCGGATTAGCCAAGGGGGGCCGCAGGAGCGCACACTGCGGCCAGGTACCGAATCTCCGGCGCTTGCGCTCGGTTTCGCTGCCGCGTTTGAGGCCGTTGCGGCAGAGCGCGAAGGTGAATCCAGGCGTCTGCGTGGAGTACGGGATGAAATGGCAAAGCTCTTGAAGGAGCACATATCGGGCATAGAGATCAATGGCGACCTCGAGTACTCGCTACCTCACATGCTCAATATCTCGATACCTGGCATTCAGAGTGAATACCTTACGCTCGCGCTTGATAGGAGCGGTATCGCGGTGTCGACGAAAAGTGCCTGCAGGGAGGGTGAGGCATCGGAATCCCACGTCGTGGCGGCGCTTAGGCTCGACAGCTGGCGTCCTCAGCGTACGATCCGCCTCTCCATAGGTCGCGATACGTCTCGCTCCGATGGGCTACGGGCGGCAGAGACGATCATCGGGCTTGTGAACAAGGCCGCCATATAGAGCATTGCGGGCGTGGGTGATTTACCCCGTGAAATACTGAGGTCTATACACATCGACTGCATTTGGAGTGGACTATCTCACGGGGTATAGTTGCCGCAATGGATATCGAGCAATTGAACAAATCTCAGATTGTGTTGCTCACTCTATTGGTCAGTTTCGTTACATCTATCGCTACAGGAATCGTCACCGTATCGCTGATGGACCAGGCGCCGCCTGCAGTCGCACAGACGGTCAACAGAGTGATCGAGCGCACCGTAGAGACGGTCACGCCGTCTCAGACAGGACAAGCTGCCGCGACCGTCGTTACGCAGGAGAAAACGATCGTGGTGAAGGAGACAGACCTGATCTCTCAGGCAGTTCAGAAAATATCTCCGTCAGTCGTCCGTATCTACACGAGCAGCGAAGATAATCCCACATTCCTCGCAATCGGCGTCGTGCTCGACACGAAAGGTTCCATCGTGACGGATTCTGTGGCGCTCCCGAATTCAGATTATGTAGTAGCGCTCTCAGATGGAGCGCGCGTGCGGGTGTTCGTCAACGCGCGCGACGAAAAGAGCGGCTTCGCTTTCTTGCAGCCGGCGACTTCCACGGCATCTCTGCCCGCCTGGAAACCCGCGGCGCTCTCGAGTGGCCGCGTCGTTCTCGGCGGCACCATAGTCGGCGTCACGGGCAAGACAGTGGACCGCATTCTTCCTGGCGTTGTGACCGCAATGCCTGCCGAGACGATCATTGATACGAACGTCGATGAGAATTCGATCCTCCCGGGAAGTCCGATCATCAACACTGATGGCAACATCGTGGGCGTAAGTACCGGCCAGTCTCGCTCGTCATCGCATTCGGGGTTCACTTCGACGATACTTCTGCTGCCTCCGCAATAAGTTCTTCGGCATAGGTGGATGAGAGAATCTCGGCGACCCGAGATGGAGATTTGAACGCAAATTTTTTTTGCTATATACTTTAGTTCAGCTATGACACCATTCAACAACTACACAACCAAGGCTAAGGAGGCGATCCACAGAGCGCATCAGCTAGCCGTCGAGCGTGGCCACAATCAGGTATCGACCCTGCATCTCTTCGCTGCGCTTCTCACACAAGAAGAGACCATGGTCGTCCCGATGCTCGAGCAGCTTGAGATCGACGTGACGCACCTCACGGATTCTGTCCTCGAACTTATCGAAGGCACGGCAGGCTCTACTGCCGTATCTCCCTCCTTCCAGCTCTACCTCACGCCTGAACTCGTGCGCGTATTTGAGGCAGCTCCTCGCATTGCGGCTTCGTTCAATGATCAGTTTGTCTCCCCGGAGCACCTCATACTTGGTCTCGCGGAGCACCCAGGACCGGCGTCTGATTTGCTCGCGCGCTTCCGGATCGATCGCGCGGCGCTCGCTCGCATACTTACCGATATTAAGGAAGGGAAGATCCGCGATACCGACGAGCCGAAAAAGCCGCGGGCACTTTCGCGTTTTGCCCGGTCTCTGACCGATAGGGCGCGCGAAAACAAGCTCGACCCTGTGATAGGCCGCGACACGGAGATCACTCGCGTGATCCAGATACTTTCGCGTCGCACGAAGAATAATCCAGTCCTCATCGGTGAAGCCGGCGTCGGCAAGACAGCGGTCGCAGAAGGTCTCGCATCTCGCATCGCCTCCGGCGATGTACCGGAGTCGCTTCGCGGCAAGGAGCTTATCCAGCTCGATCTCGGGCTTCTCATTGCGGGAACCAAATACCGCGGCGAATTCGAAGAGCGCCTAAAGGCGGTCATGAAGGAAGTAGAGCGCTCCGAAGGAAAGATCATTCTCTTCATCGACGAAATGCACACGCTCGTAGGAGCTGGCGCTGCGGAAGGGAGTATGGATGCATCCAACATGCTCAAGCCTGCGCTCGCGCGCGGCGAACTCCGCGTCATAGGCGCTACGACACTCAAGGAATACCAGAAGCACATCGAACACGATCCTGCGCTCACGCGCCGTTTCCAGCCGGTGTATGTCAATGAGCCGTCTGTCGACGATGCGGTATCGATTCTGCGCGGTCTTAAAGAGAGGTACGAGCTCTACCACGGCGTCCACATAACCGACGACGCGATCGTCGCGGCTGTGCAGCTCTCGAGCCGCTACATCACGGAAAGGTTCCTTCCTGACAAGGCTATCGACCTCATCGACGAGGCAGCGTCCGCGCTGCGCCTCTCGCTTGAGAATAAGCCTGCGCAGCTGGAAGAGGCACACCGAAAGATCATGCGTCTCGAGATCGAAAAAGAGGCTCTCAAGAAAGAATCCGAAGAAGGCGAGGGCAAGGCGCGTACGCGTGTGAAGGCGATCGAAAAAGAGATAGCGGATCTGCGCGATGCCACGAGAGAGCTTGAAATGAAGTGGAAGAATGAGAAAGAGACGCTCTCGGAAATAAAGCGCGCGAAAGGCGAGCTCGAAAGGGCGCGCATGGAGGCAGACGCTGCTGAATCGGCGGGTGATCTCACCAAGACGGCGGAATACCGCTATGGCAAGATACCGCTTCTCGAAAAAGAGATCGAAACCGCCACGAAGCGGCTCAAGAAACTGCAGCAGACGCGCCGCGTACTCAAAGAAGAGATAACCGAAGAAGATATAGCAGGCGTCGTGTCGCGATGGACCGGCGTGCCGGTATCGCGAATGCTGGAAGAAGAGGCCGAGAAGCTCTCGCGTATCGAGAATGAGCTCAAGAAGCGTATCGTCGGGCAGGACGAGGCGGTGCAGAAGGTGGCCGACGCCATCAAACGCAGCCGCGCTGGCATCTCGGATCCGAATCGTCCTGTCGGCTCATTCCTTTTCCTTGGTCCTACAGGTGTCGGTAAGACGGAGCTGACCCGGGCACTCGCGGAATACCTCTTCAATAGCGACAAATCTCTCATACGCGTCGATATGTCGGAATACATGGAGAAGCACTCGGTCTCCAAGATGATCGGGTCTCCGCCCGGCTACGTCGGTCATGACGAAGGCGGCGGTCTCACCGAGCTCGTGCGCCATAGGCCGTACTCGGTGATCCTCTTCGACGAGATTGAGAAGGCACACCCGGAAGTGTTCAACATCCTCCTGCAGGTGCTCGACAATGGACGCCTCACTGATGCGAAGGGCCGCACGGTGAACTTCAAGAACACGGTCATCATCATGACGTCGAACATCGGTGCGGAGCACATCGACAAGATGTCGGGCCTTGGATTCGCATCGGGCCACTCGGTAACCCACGATGAGAGATACGAACAGGTGAAGAGTAAGGTAATGGATTCGCTGAAGGAGTACTTCCGTCCGGAATTCCTCAACCGACTGGATGAGATCATCCTCTTCAACATTCTCTCGAACGAAGCGATCCGCGACATCGTGCGCATGCAGATCGATATCGTGGGCAAACGCCTCGAAGACAAACACATATCGCTTTCGCTCAGCGAAGCAGCGCTCGAACATCTCGCCAAGGAGGGCTACAACCCGCAGTACGGCGCAAGACCGCTCAAGCGCCTCATCCAGACCAAGATCCTCACTCCGATCGCGAATCTCATGGTCTCTAGAGGCATCTCAGAGGGCGGCAAGGTCGTCATCGACTTCGACGAAAAGGGCGGCATAGACGGCAAGGGCGACTTCGCATTCGATGTGAGAAAGGGACCGGAAAGAGAGCGTTCCGCAAGGGCACGGGCAGGAGCCAGGGCCTAATTTAGCCAGAGCAAAAAAGAAAAGGACCGATTGATCGGTCCTTTTCTTTTTATGTGGTGCGCCGGGCAGGATTCGGTCACACGTACTTTGCTGCTGCAAAGTCGAGCGACCCCGCCTCGCGCCGCCGCGCTCCGGCTTTCGAATCCGTGCTCCCAACGCGAAAGGCGCCCACGAGGGACGCCTTTCACATTGGGTGCGCCGGGCAGGATTCGAACCTGCGCAGACCGAAGTCGCTTGGTTTACAGCCAAGTGCGATTGACCACTCCGCCACCGACGCTGCGGACCCTAGTATGCCGCATTTTTTGACGTGATACAATTCCACCATGGTAGGAAGATTCGCGGTCATCGCAGTGGTGATGTTCACGATCATGTTCCTTTTCTCGCCGGTCATGGTGCTA
>CBIMKN010000035.1:0-8355 GCA_966244515.1 uncultured bacterium | reverse complement strand
GGTCGCCATCTACACCAGGGAGTTATATCAGGAAAGTTCCGTTTCCGCACGACTTAGCGACGCACTTCGACAAGCTCGGGCGTCGATGAGGCGCTCATTACGGTAAATGACACCCTGCCAATCACCTGTCCGCTTTTCGTCAGCACATTGACTCGCCAGTGACCTTCCGCAAGCGAATTCTTCGACGAGTACGCGCGATAACCTTCTTCTCTGCCGCCGGATATAGTGAATGGAATCGAACTTTCGGTGACCCATTCCCCATTCTCATTCTCTCGTTGCCATTGGTGCAGTACGCCAGTGCTCAATCCTTTTGGCGCGTATATCGCCGAGAACACATACACCGGCTTCCCCGAAGCGCGATGGAACACCGTATTGTAGAGAAGGTAGCGTTTGTACCAGGGAACTGGCTCCGCCTGCAGTACATACTCACTCCCTTCCCTGACCACGCTGTGGTACACGCCCGCATCTTTCAAAGCGAGCGGGAGCGGCGGTATTGCATTGGTGAAATACAGCACATTGAAGATCACGTATATCGCCGCGATGGCGCGCGCCACGCGCGTACGATCCTCCTTCCATGTATCAGGCGCGAGCGTACGCACCACATAGAGGAAGCACGCGATGACAGCGAGCGACGCCGCCCCGCTCAAGACGAACATCAGCGACCCGATACGGTGAAAGAGGATCGGCAGCAGGAATATAAAGAACGAGAATTGCACGATGAAAAACATCGCCATCTGAAACGGCAGCTTCATGTACTGACTTCGGAATCGCTCATTGCCTATGAGGAGGATCGCGATGCCGACGACGAAGATCCAACTGACCGCGATCGACGCGCTGCGCCAATACACTGCAAGGAACCCGCTGAAGAGCGCTCCGAAGGCGAACTGTATGGTCACCGGGACGAATGGGGCGACAGCCATGGCCACCTGCCCCCGAAAACGTCCGCGCTCGATCATGTGTATGAGGACGATGCCGACCGCCGCGATGATCAGGTACGACGAAATGAGCAAGTAGCTCTGAAGAGAATCGATGCGATCAAGGAATACGAAATTATCAAGAAGAAAGCCGAAAATGAGCGCAAAGGGCGAAATGTACCGCTCATACCAATGTATGAGCTCCTCGGTACTCTTCGGTAAATAGCGGCGGATCATGCAAGATACGATGGCGGCGCCTCCTCTACGCCTGCACTGTGATTTACATACCGCGTCAGCGCATAGAGCAACGATGACAGCCTGTTCGCATATGCCCTGCTCGACTCGTTCACGAGCCTCTCCCCACTCTCGTGGAGCGTAACGACTCGGCGCTCTGCCCTGCGCGAAACGGCGCGCGCAATATCGAGCCGCGAGGAAAGCTCTGTAGCACCGGGGACGAGGAATGTTTTGATCGGCGGCATCGTGGCCTCGATCTTATTTATTAATACGCCGAGCTGTTCGACACTTGAGAGCGGGATCGATTTAGGCGCACCGGCGACCTCAGCCTGTAGCGTAAAAAGATGGTCCTGCACGTCGTGAAGGATGTGCTTCAACTTTCGCTCCATCACGAGGAATTCTTCGGGGGCACCTGCCTTGCACCACCCTACCAGGGTGTTGAGTTCATCGAGCATCCCGAGGCATTCAAAAATGGGGCTCGTTTTAGAGACGCGCTTGCCCGGTTCAGAGTCGAACAGCTTCGTCGTGCCGCCGTCGCCTTTGCCAGTGAAGAGAGCCATACGCTCATGATAACAAAATGGCCCCGCACGCGACACGCTATGCGGGACCAAATCTCGGGAATCGCGTAATGAATTCGCGAACGAAGTCTTGGTTCAACCAGAGATCAAGTGCGAGAGCGGCGGTGAAGCATGCAAGGAAGCATGCGACCGCGAGGCCGCCTCGCTTCTCCGGCAGAAGATTCCGCACTATGAGCCATAGCGTGAATCCTCCGGCCATCGTGACGATCACCATACGCACACCTCACTATCGCGGCACTTTTATCCGTATACATGGATGCGTATGCATGGTCAAGGTACGGCTCGCCATTTATTGCGGGTTTTGCTATCATGCCGGTCACGCGCGGGTGGCGAAATTGGTAGACGTACTACCTTGAGGTGGTAGCGCCCTCACGGGCATGGAGGTTCGAGTCCTCTCCCGCGCACCAAAACAGTCGACGCCAGAGCATGTCTCTGGCGTCGTTCTGTTTTCAGCGGGACAGGACGAGAAGGCGCGCGCCGCAGGACCCATCAGCAGATGGGGCGGCGCGAGCATGGCTAAGCGGAGTGAGGAGCGACGGCGACGAACGAGCGCTTAGCCGAGTCTTTTTTCACACACATGGCACAGCTTCGCGCACCAAAACAGTCGACGCCGAGTGAAGGCTCGGCCGAGTTCTCGTATAGACAAAGAAAAAGACCGGTCGTACCGGTCTTTTTCTTTCTGTTTTTTGGAGAATTATTCGGCCTTCTCAGCAACCGCTGTCTCCTCCTGTTTCGCAGCCTCTTCCGAGGATGCCTCGATCGGTGTCTCCTCGATATCGGCCATACCTGCCATCATGCGAGTGCGGCGAAGCTGTCTGCGCGCCTCGCGGGCAACCTTCTCGCGAATGAAGTAGAGCTTGGCGCGGCGAACGCGGCTGCGCTTTACGATCTCGATCTTATCTATCATCGGAGAGTAGAGCGGGAAGATCTTCTCGATGCCCACACCGCTCGAAACACGACGCACCGTAAAGGTGCCCCCTGCCTCAGTGCCATGCTTACGAGCAAGGACGAGACCCTCGAATACCTGGAGGCGGGTCTTGCCCTTTTCCTCGATCTTCTGATGGACACGCACCGTGTCGCCCGGCCTGAGGTCGAGCTTTTTGCGCGCTTCCGTATCTACTGGCGATATCTTGAATGCCATACGTGGCGGCACTATAACACTAGGGTCTACAAACGGCAAATCTGTGCGCGCTGAGGGATTCGAACCCCCGACCCTCTCGGTGTAAACGAGATGCTCTAACCAACTGAGCTAAGCGCGCGACTTGTTCCACGGATGAAAAAGCTTTGCTTCTGCACCCTTGTGCCCTCGGTAGGAATCGAACCCACATCAAGACCTTAGAAGAGTCCTGCACTATCCATTGTGCTACGAGGGCAGACTCACGAGAACAGACCTAGCGTACCCGCACCGAGTGCAGCGGTCAATTATTATCTCGATGGGTCCGCTACTGTCGGTCGCGTATTTTTTGCCGTATCAAAGCGCGCTTCCCGCTCTCCGTAAGCATCGAGCATGCCCGCGAGGTCTTTTTTTGTGAGCACCTCAGGCTGCTCAGCCGGCCTCAGGCTATCTCCTGCATTGAGTTTCTTTGTAACGGTGTAGAACTCCCAGACACCGAATGCAAGCACCAGCACGATTGCAAAAAGCGCGAATGAGAGCAGCGTTCTCCAGTACCATTCCGCTAGCGGCCGCATGTTTTCGGGCTCGTGGCGCGACTCGTATATAGAACGCAGCGTATTCCACATGTCAGTGAAGTTGTTCATGATGAGATATCCGAGGTCGTAATGATCTCGAGCCGTATGCTTGTGCGCCATGCCTGCGCATTCCTTTCAGAGCTTTCAACTCGCTCGAGCTCAAACTGCTCCACGGAAGAGAAGCCGGGAAATTCCTGCAGCACGTGAACGAGTTGGATGAGACCCGAGAAGCTACCTTCGGCCTGGATGATGAACGCGAGTCCGTGCAGCGATGCGCCGCCTGGCAACTCCTTTGCGGTCCCCGATGGGATCGCAGTACTCACGCGCGCATTCACACCGATGCTGCGGCCCGCCTCTTCTATCGAGTTCGCTACCGTGACAATATCGGCATTCGCAAGCGCCTCGAGCCTGCCGCGTTCATCGGCGGTCTCAGCGGCAAGGGCCTTTATGCGCGATTGATAGGCGGCTTCGGCAGCTTTCTGCTCGGCTGTCTGTGCCGAAGCGCCGCGCGTCTGCGCGGTCGAGGCCAGCCACATGCTCGCGTACCCAATACCACCCCAAGCAGCTATCGCGAGTGCGAGCGAGACCCAAGAAAGGAATGAGACTGTTTTATTCATACATCAAAATTCACCGGCAAGAACGATAGAAAAGCCGCCACCCTCGGATCCTACAAGCGCACCTACAGGTACCGCGACCGCAGTGAAGTCACCAGAGTTCGTGAGCGCGTCTTTGTACGCGCTCACCGCATCGCGCGTCCCCGATCCGATGAGTGTGATCTTCCCCTCTTCTTCCCCGCTGGTATATATCATTCGCGTAACGCGCACCCCGGTCGGTTTGAGTGAGAGCGCCTTTTCCACGACCGCAACGGGAGACGATGTCGCCGATACCACGGGAAGCAGCTCTCGTATGAGTAGTTGGCTTCTCTCAAGCGCCGTGGCATCGGCGCGGTCTGCTTCGGCGCCAGTTGCCTCCTCTGTAGCACGCGGAGCTGCGATCTCGAGTGCTACGAAACTCGGGAATAGCGTGAGCGCCGCGGCTGCTGCGAGTCCGAGGAGTACGAGCGACGTCACTAATATGAATCGGGAGCGATACATCGCCCACACTCTCTTCTGCGCCTGAATAGGTAATACGTTCGCCATATCAAATGCCGCGCAGGGCGAGCCCAATGGCGGTCGCGTACTGCAAAGATTCGTGCCGATCTATCGGCGGTATGTAATCCGCATACGATGCGACATGTTGCCATACGTTGCCGATCTCTGTCGGTGCCTGCACGCGGCCGGCGATATATTCGGAAAGTCCCCGCAAGTTAGCACTGCCTCCAATGAGCACTACTTTACCGACCGGGGTCATGCGCTCCCCTTTTTCGTTTCGACGCGTATCCCAGTAATGATAGTGGCGCGCAACTTCGTCAGCGATCGCGGAAGCAACGCCAGCGGCGGCTTCACGGCCCTTCTCGAATTGTGGTTCGCCCTCTACGAGGCCGTGCTCATTCTTAAAGATCACGGTCTCTTCGGGCGTGAGTGCAAGTGTCTGGATAAGCGCGTTAGTGATCATGTCGCCACCTACTTCAACCGTAGATGTGAAGATCGGATATCCATGCTTCACGACTGCGAAACCTGTCCTGGCCCTACCCATGTCCACTATGAGCGTGATCGGCTCATCCGGCTCTCCAGAACACACCGCACGCGCTATCGATCGCGCCTCTATCTCAAGAGAGAGGAGCGCGATACCGGCTTTGTCGAATGCATCCGTGTACGCCGTCGTTACTTCTTTAGGGAAAACGACCACGCTTATCTCATTATCGGAATCAGCGCGAACTGGTTGGATAAGACTGTAGTCGAACATCGCCGCAGTCGGCGGTATCGGGACTCGGTCCTCGAATTCGAACTCGATCATGCGGAGCGTCTGTTGACGCGATGTTCCGCGAGGCACCTCCATGCTGAATACGTATGCGGCTTCCTCCGGGAGCGCAGCGTGCGCAGATACGATGCCGCCAAGATGCGATTTCACCTCTCGAAGCGCATGGGCGAGCTTATCTACATCGCGCACGAGACCTCCAGTGACGATCCCCTGCTCAAGCGCTATCTCACCATAGCGCTGTATACGATGCGCGTCCGTCTGAGAAGTGAGCACGACCCATTTGATAGACGAGTCTGAGATATCGATCCCTGCGGCGCGCGGCGAGAGTAATGCAGGTGTAGGAAACGCGCGCGCAAGCATGTGCGAAAGCGAACGCGGCCGCTCATGTAGAGCAGACTGCCCTAGGGACAGACTCATGCGCCAAGTATACCAAGAGATTGCGTGCGCGAATTTATTTTATTTCGCTTTCGTCCCCTTCTGCACCTCCCTTTCGGGTTTTAAGAGAGCGAGACCATGTTCATCAGAGAGTGCGAGAAGCATTCCTTGACTCTCCACGCCGCGCAACATGCGCGGAGCGAGATTCACGATGTATGGAAGCTGCATGCCGACGAGTTCTTCCGGCTTTTTCCACTCTGCTATACCGGATACGATCGTGCGTTCGCCGAAATCACCGAAATCGATCGTGCATTTAATAAGCTTGTCGGTTTCTGGCACAAGTTCCGCGGCAATGACAGTGCCGATCCTTATTTCGAGCTTTGCAAAATCGTCGTATGAGATCAGGTTTTCCATGTGGATATTCTACTGCTTGGGCTTCATATCTAAAAATCGCTGCAAGATCACCGCAGCGGCGGCCGAATCGCTATGCGCATGATCGGGGTCGAACCTATTTGCCTCGATTGAGCTTCCCGCTTCCCATCCGTAAGCCACTGGCACATTGAGTCCCTTCTTCAATTCATCCACAAATCTCTCGGCCCTCGACGTGACCGGATTTGCGATACTGCCGTAGCTTCGCGTATCTCCCACCACCACGAATCCAACCTCTTCTTTCTCAATAAGATCCTTTATAACGCCGATCACACCGCGCATATTCGCAATGGTCTCGCGTGGAAATGCAATCGTTCCCCCTTCGTCGGAGATCGCGATGCCGACGCGCTTTGCGCCATAGTCGATGCCGAGGTACTTCATGCGTCAATCCTGCTTTAATTTAGAAGTTTTGTACACATCGGGTCTATGAGCCTCGAGGCGGACCACTCGAGTATCGAGACCAGCATTGCGCAGATCGCTACCGAGAGAGCTCACGTATTCTCCCTCTTGGTCGTATCCGAGCGCGATGATATCGGGGCGCGCGTTCATAATGTGGTCCATGTACCCGCGCTCGTCGCCAAGGAGTGCTTCGTCGACAAGATCGCACGAACTCACGAGAGCGAGCCGTTCGTCTTCTGTATGACGCGCTGCGGCATGCTTTATGCGCTTCACCGCGCTATCTCTGGCGACCGACACAATAAGATAAGGATCCGACGCGAGCGCACGCGCCTGGCGAAAAAGGTCCAGATGACCTTCGTGGAGCATATCGAACGTCCCGAAGACCATGACCCTCGTCATGCGCTCTGGTGCGAAAGCTCTTCTTTATTCACGCGGCTGAGCTGGTAGAGCGCGAACAAGAGGAGCATGGATCCAGCCCACTGGCCCGCGTAAAGACCGAGGTACATACCCGGCTGCACCGCCTGAGCAATGAAATACGCATTCACGAGCACAGCCGCGAGCGGATACCCGAGCTCGGCGATCGTCGCGATGGATGCTTTTGTGAATTGCAGTCCGTAGTAATAGAGGAAGAGCGAAAATACGCCGGAAGCCACGGAGATGATCGCGATGAAAAGCCAGTCGCGTGCCGTCACACTTCCCCACGCAGGAAACGTCCCCTGAACAAAATTAAGAATACCGAGAAATACGAAGGCAACGGTGAATCTAAGTGCGGTAAGCGTTTGAAAGGCGGCGGTACGCAGCATGTATTTGCCGAGCACGGTCGACACGCCCCACAAAGCGGCCGCAGAGAGCGCAAGGAGAACGCCGATCGTATTTGGATTGAAGACCTCTCCTTCATATAGTCGCGGCACGAGCTGCGGGAAGCTAATCAGATAAGCGCCGAAGAGTGCGAGCGACGTCCACGCCCAAAATCTCTTATGGAGCGCTTCGCTAAGAAAAGCGCTCGCGAGCGCGATCACGATGAGGGGCTGCACTTTCTGCAAAAGGAGCGCGACAGAAGGGTTTACATAATGAAACGCCTGCGTGAACGCAACTGACGCGAGTGCAGATCCGCCAATGCCGATGCCGAGTATCGCGAGCCACTCCTTCAGGGTGAACGTCTTTAGTTCGCGGCGAAATGCGACCAAGACCGGGACCGCCACGAGCATGGCGAACGCATGTTCGCCAAACACGATGAAGATCGATGGAAATTCTTGAGTCAGCTGTGAGCGAAATGGCGCATCTGTCGCCCAGAGCATCGCCGCGAGAAGCACGAGGAAAGGTCCGTATGCCGCGAGTTTTTCCTTACGCATGGTCAAAGTATTCTCTCACGGCCGCAACATCACGCGCAATTGCTTGTTTGAGCACTTCATCATCGGTGAACGATTCGCTTTCTCGTATCTTCTTGTGGAGCTGTATGCGTGCTATCTGGCCATATATATCCTGGTCATACCCAAAAATGTGAGCCTCAAGGAGCTTGCGAGAAGGGTCGGCGAAGGCAGCCGCTTCTCGTACTTCCCCGCCTGGGAGCTCAACTCGCGCGGCGTAGACGCCCGATATGTCTTGATCGCCGAGAGAAAGATTGATCGTGGGATAGCCGAGCGCGCTCGCGCGCCGCGATCCCCTCTGCACGGTTCCCGTGAATTTCGTCATGCGGAGGGGGTGAGACGTCGTCGCTGACGCGACTCTCTGAGAACCGACGGTTCTCAGCGCGTGCTCCGCACGCTGCTCTCCGGAACGGGAAACTCCCGTTTCCCGGCCCCTTCCCAAATCTCCTTCGTCATTCGCTTTGCTCATGCGGAGGGGGTGAGATTCGAACTCACGGTCCCTTTCGAGAC